>NZ_JBJLSG010000006.1:0-68967 GCF_050871925.1 Kineococcus gurbantunggutensis | reverse complement strand
CCGGGCCCGCCGGCGCGGGCGGGGCGGTGGCGCTCGCGGGCACGGGACCGGCGGCCCGCGCCACCTCGCCCCACGGCAGCGGGGCGCAGCCGGGCAGGTGCACCGCGGCGTCGTCGGGGTCCACGTCCAGGTCGTCCAGCACGCTCGCGGCCAGCACGCAGCGCCGCAGGAACGCCCGGTCGGGGGACGGCTGGTCGTGGCTCACGGCAGCGACCGTAGGCGACGGCGCCGCCCGCTCCCCGCCGCGCCGGGCGCCGCTGGGCCGAACGGGTCAGCGCCCGCCTCCCGGCGGGCGCGGCCCCTCACCCTGCGCGCTCAGCAGGTCGCCAGGTGGAACCACACGGTCTTGCCGAGCGGGACGCCCGTCCCCGTGCCGTCCTCGTCCGGCTGCGGCCAGCTCAGCGGGGTCCCCGCCGCGTCCGGCGCCGGCGCGGCCGGGTCCGGGTTCTGGCTGCGGTAGACGCCCCACGCCGTCGACAGGGCGTCCACCAGGGCGATGCCGCGCCCCTCCGTGGCCCCGGGCTGCTGGGTGCGCAGCGCCGGCACCCGCGCGTCGCCGTCGGAGATGCCCACGACGATGCCCTCCTCGTCGTGGGTGAGGCTCAGCACCACCGGCCCGCTGCCGTGCTCGAGGGCGTTGGAGACCAGCTCGCTGGTCAGCAGCTCCGCGATCCAGCGCCTGGCCTCGGGCAGGTGCTCGCTGGGGCACTGCTCGCACACCCAGTGCCTCGCCATGGCCGCGGCCGAGAGCTGCTCGTCCAGCGTGAGGCGTTCCACCGCCCACCTCCACCCGCGTCGACACCGGCGCGCCGTCGCCACCGTGCCCGACAGGTTGGCGCAGCCGGGCGGCGGCGGCAAGACGAGCGTGTCGGTGCGTGAGACGGCCGCGGGGGCGGTGCGCCGGTGCCGGCGGGGTCAGGCGCCGTCCGCGACGGCTCCCTCGGCGCTCTCCCCGGCCTCGTCCCCGCCCTCGTCCCCGGCGCCGCGCTCCGGCTCCGGCGCGCGGGCCGAGGCCATCGCCGCGGCCACCTCGCGCGCGACCAGCCGCACCTGCCACTCGCGCGCCCCGCGCGCGCGCAGCGCCTGCGCCACCGCCGCCTCGTCCAGCGGCCGCGGCGGCTGCCACGCCAGGCGCCGCAGCGCGTCCGGCTGCAGCAGGTTCTCCACCGGCACCCCGTGGCGCTCGGCGATCGCGGTGACCGCCGCGCGCGCCGCGGTCAGCCGCGCGGCCGCCTCGGGGTGCTTGGCCGCCCACGCCCGCGGCGGCGGGGGACCCTCGCCGCGCGCCGCGTGCTGCGGCAGCTCCGCCTCGGGCAGCGCCAGGGCGTGCGCCACGGCCCCCGCCCACAGCTCCAGCCGGCTGCGGGCGGCGCGGCCGGTGAAGCCCTGCGCGGCCGCCAGCGCCTGCGGGGTGCGCGGCAGCGCCCGCGCGGCCGCGACGATCGCGGAGTCCGGCAGCAGCCGGCCGGGGGAGGTGTCGCGCCGGCGCGCCTCGGCGTCGCGGGCCAGCCACAGCTCGCGCACCACCGCGAGCTGTCGGCGCGAGCGCACCGCGTGCAGGCCCGAGGTGCGCCGCCACGGCTCCGCCGGCGGCACCGGCGGTGCGGCGGCGGCGATCGCGGCGAACTCCTCGCGCGCCCACTCCAGCTTGCCCTGCTGCTCCAGCCGCTGCGCCAGCGCGTCGCGGACCTCGACGAGGACCTCCACGTCCAGCGCCGCGTACGTCAGCCACGGCTCGGGCAGCGGGCGGGTGGACCAGTCCACCGCCGAGTGCTCCTTGGCCAGGCGCAGCCCCAGCAGCTCCTCCACCACCGCGCCCAGCCCCACGCGCGGCAGGCCCGCCAGGCGCGAGCCCAGCTCGGTGTCGAACAGGGTGGTGGGCCGCATCCCCAGCTCCGCCAGGCACGGCAGGTCCTGGCTGGCGGCGTGCAGCACCCACTCCGCGCCCGACAGCGCCTCGCCCAGGGCGGACAGGTCCGGCAGGCCGGTGGGGTCGATCAGGGCCGTGCCCGCGCCGGCGCGGCGCAGCTGCACGAGGAAGGCGCGCTGGCCGTAGCGGTACCCCGAGGCCCGCTCGGCGTCCACGGCCACCGGGCCGGTGCCGGCGGCCATCGCCTCCACCACGCGCGCCAGGCCCGCCTCGTCGGTCACGACCGGCGGCAGGCCCTGCGCGGGGGCGTCGAGCAGCGGCAGTGTCGCTGCGGGCGCCTCCGGGGACGCGGTGTCGTCCACGTCCGGAGCCGCCGGCGGCTGACCCTCTCGCTGTCCCCTCCCGACCGGCACGGGCCCCACCGTACGTGCCGCGGCTCGCCGCGGGTGCGGTGGGGCGCCGCGCGGACCGCCCGGCGGGGGCGGCGCGAGCACCCGCGCCCGCCGCCGCGCCCGCCGGGGCCGTCAGCGCGACGTCACCGGACCGTCACCGGAGCATCACTGGATCACGCCGGCGCGCAGCGTGATGGCCACCATCTCGGCGCGGTCGCCCGTGCCCAGCTTGCGGGCGATGCGCGCCAGGTGGCTCTTCACCGTCAGCGCCGACAGGCCCAGCAGCGCGCCGGTGTCCTTGTTCGAGCGGCCGTCGGCGACGTGCTGGAGCACCTCGACCTCGCGCTCGGACAGGCTGTCCACGCCCGAGTCGCCGGCGCGGCCCTCGAACCCGGTGCCCTCCGGGCGGGTGGTCACCAGGTAGCAGCGCACCCCGGCGGCCACCGCGCCGCGCACCGCGAACGGGTCCGCGCTGCTGGACAGCACCACGCAGCGGTTCCAGCCGGCCGCGCGCAGCTCGGAGACGAGCTGGGCGCCGGAGCCGTCCGGCAGGCCGGCGTCGGCGATGAACAGGGCGCGCGGGCCCGTGCGGGCCATGGCGCGCGCCTGGGCCACGCTGCCGGCGTGCTCGACGTTCACCGCGCCCAGCATGCGCAGGGTGCGGGTCACGGACTCCCGCACGGCCGGGTCCGCGACCGCCACGAGGGCGGCGAAGCGGCCGAGTCGTGACGGGACGGCCATCCCGGGGCGTTCGACGAGCGCAGTCACCGTCGTCCTCCAACAGGCACTGGGCGCCCGCCTCCTGCGGCACGCCTCACTGAGGAGGTGATCGGCCCGCGGGCGCCCCGACTTGACCTCCGGGGCGCAGCGGTCCCGCGCGGGTCGGGCGGCGGTCCGGCGCGGCCGCGGCGCCGGTCCGGCGCGGCTCCGGTCCGGGCACCGCGCGGCGCGCCTCAGCGCTGCGGGTGCGGCAGGGCGCTGACGCCCTCCGGCAGCGGCGGCAGCCCCGCCACCGAGCACAGCAGCACCGACCACGCCAGCAGGTGGGCGCCCACGTCGAACGGGGCCCCCGCCGCGTCCGGCTCCCGCCCGCCGGCGGGCAGCGGCGTCCAGGAGGCGCGCACCTCCACGTCCACCGACGGCGGCCGGTCCGCCAGCGCCCCGTACCCCTCCGAGAGCACCCGGGTGACCGTGCCGCCCACCCCCGCGGCCAGCGCGCCGTGCTCGCCCAGCGCGTCCTCCAGCCAGCTCCAGCCCACCTGGCCCAGCATCGGGTCCGCGCCCAGCTCCGCCTCCAGGTCCGCGCGCACGTACGTCACCACCCGGAACGTGCCGCCCCACTCCGGGGGCGCGGCGGGGTCGTGCAGCAGGATGAAGCGCCCCGTGGCCAGCTCCTCGCCGTCGGCGAGCACGTCCCCGGCCAGCGCCACGGCGTGCGGGGCGATGCGCGCCGGGGCCGGCACCTCGGTCAGCGCCACGTCCGGGCGCAGGCGCACCGCGCGCAGCGCGCGCACGGCCCGCTCGAACGCGTCGGGCGGCGTGCCGTCGCGGGCTCCGCCGGGCACTCGGGAGAGCGTCACGCCTCGGGAGACTAGGGACGCCGGAGCCGGCGGCGGCGGCGGCGCGCCGTGGGTCCCGGGGGCACCGTGGGACGATCGGGCCGTGCCTGGACCCGCCGACGCCCCCACCGCCCCCGCGCCCGACGCCACCGCCGCGGACGCCGGCCCCCTGCGCGACGCGCCGTACCTGCGGGTCGCGCGCGGCGACGCGGGCCGCGGGCTGCGCCCCTCGCGCACGCCGGTGTGGTTCATGCGCCAGGCCGGCCGCTCCCTGCCGGAGTACCGCGCCGCGCGCGAGGGCACCACCATGCTGGAGTCCTGCCGGCGCCCTGAGCTCGTCGCCGAGATCACCCTGCAGCCGGTGCGCCGCTACGACGTGGACGCGGCGATCTTCTACTCCGACATCGTCGTGCCCCTGGAGGCCGCCGGCGTCGGGGTGGAGATCGTGCCCGGCACCGGGCCCGTCATCGCCGAGCCGATCCGCACCCGCGCCGACCTCGAGCGCGTGCCGGAGCTGACCCCGGAGCGCCTGCAGCACGTCACCGACGCGGTGCGCCTGACCGTGGAGCAGCTGCGCGCCACCGGCACGCCCCTCATCGGCTTCGCCGGCGCGCCGTTCACCCTGGCCAGCTACCTCGTCGAGGGCGGTCCCTCCCGCGACCTGCTGCGCACCAAGGCCCTCATGCACGCCGACCCGCAGCTGTGGCACGACCTCGCCGCGCGCCTGGCGCGGATCACCGGGGCGTTCCTGCGCGCGCAGGTCCTCGCCGGCGCCTCCGCGGTGCAGCTGTTCGACTCCTGGGTCGGCTCGCTGCCCCTGGCCGACTACGAGCGCCACGTCGCCGAGCACTCCGCCGCGGCCCTGCACGCGGTCGCCGACCTCGGCGTGCCGCGCACCCACTTCGGCACCGGCACCGGCGAGCTGCTGGGCGCCATGGCCGCCGTCGACGGCGGCGTCGACGTGCTCGGCGTGGACTTCCGCGTCCCGCTGGACGTCGGGGCCGCGCGCGGGCGCGCCGGCGCCGGGCGGCCCGTGGCCGTGCAGGGCAACCTCGACCCCGCCCTGCTCTTCGCGCCCTGGGACGTGCTGCGCGGCGAGGTGCGCCGCGTCCTGGCCGCCGGCGAGCGCGCCGGCGGCGGGCACGTGTTTAACCTCGGCCACGGCGTGCCGCCCACCGCCGACCCCGGCGTGCTGGCCCGCGTGGTCGAGGAGGTGCACGCCTGGCGCGGCGGCCGGGACGGCACCGCGGAGTGAGCACCCCCGGCACCACGAGCACCCCCGCCGGCACCCCCGCCGGCACCCCCGCCGGCACCCCCGCGGCCCGCGCCCCGCGCGTGGTCGTCGTCGGCGGCGGCGTCAGCGGCCTGGCCGCCGCGCACCGCCTGCTGGCCCGCGGCGCCCGCGTGGAGGTCCTGGAGGCCTCCCCGCGCACCGGCGGCGTCCTGCAGCGCGCCGACGTCGGCGGCGTCCTCGTCGACGTCGGCGCCGAGTCCGTCCTGGCCCGCCGGCCCGAGGCCGTCGACCTCGCCCGCGCCGCCGGCCTGGGCGGGGACGTCGTCCACCCCGCCACCGCCGCCGCCTCCGTCCTGGCCCGCGGCACCGCGCACCGGCTGCCCGCCGGCACCGTCATGGGCGTGCCCGGCTCCGCCGAGCAGGTCGCCGGCCTGCTGGAGCCCGCCGAGGTGGAGCGGGTGCGCGCCGAGGAGGACCTGCCCGCCCCGCCGCTGGAGCACGACGTCGCCGTCGCCGACTACGTCGCCGGCCGCGTCGGGCGCGCCGTCGTCGACCGCCTCGTCGAGCCCCTGCTCGGCGGCGTCTACGCCGGGCGCTCCGACCGGCTCTCGCTGCGCGCCACCGTCCCGGCGCTGTGGGAGCACGCGCGCCGCGGCGGTTCCCTGCTCGCCGCCGTGCGCGCGGCCGCCGCGGCCCGCCCCGCGGCCGGCGGGCCGGTCTTCGCCGGCGTGCGCGGCGGCGTGGCGCGCCTGCCCGAGGCGCTCACCGCGCACCTGAGCGCCCGCGGCGCCACGGTGACCACCGGCGCCCCCGTCACCGCCCTGGAGCGTGCCCCCGGCGGCGCCTGGCGCGTGACCACCCCGGCCGGCACCCGCACCGCCGACGCGGTCGTGCTGGCCGTGCCCGCCCCCGCCGCCGCGGCGCTGCTGCGCACGGCCGTCCCCGCCGCGGCGGCCGAGCTGGCCGCCGTCGAGACCGCCGGCATGGTCATCGCCGCGCTCGCCGTGCCCACCGCCGAGCTGGAGGGGCTCACCGGCTCCGGCCTGCTCGTGCCGCCCGTGGAGGCCGCCGCCGCGGGCCTGCGGGTCAAGGCGCTGACCCTGTCGGCGAACAAGTGGGAGTGGGTCGCCGCGCAGCGCCCCGACGTGCGGGTGCTGCGCGTCTCCTTGGGCCGCGCCGGCGAGCGCGAGGCCCTGGACGCCGACGACGCCGACGTGCGGCGCTGGGCCACCGCCGACGCCTCCCGCCTGCTCGGCCGGGCGCTGCACCCGGTGGACGCCGCGGTGGTGCGCTGGGTCGACGGCCTGCCGCAGTACGCCGTCGGGCACCGCGAGCGCGTCGCGCGCCTGCGCGCGGCCCTGGCCGTCACCGGCGGCGTGGCGCTGGCCGGCTCCGTGCTCGACGGAGTGGGGGTCCCGGCGTGCGTGGCGGCCGGCACCCGCGCCGCCGACGACGCCCTCGCCGGCCTGCCCGCCGCGGGGTGACCCGGCTCACCCGGCCCGGGTCCGGTGCCGGGCGGGCCCGGGTGGACGATGGGGGCATGAGCCAGGAGACCCCGCACGCCGCGGCCGCCGGCGCCGCGCGCACCAGCACCGAGGAGATCAACAACACCATCGCCTACACGATGTGGTCGGTGTTCGCCGTCCGCGACACCCTCGGGGACGCGGACCGCGCGGAGCTGACCGCCGAGGTGCAGGCCCTGCTGGACGAGCTCACCGGCAAGGGCCTGACCGTCCGCGGCCTGTACGACGTGGCGGGCCTGCGCGCCGACGCCGACCTGATGGTGTGGTGGTACGCCGAGACCGTCGAGCTGGTGCAGGAGGCGTACCGCCGGCTGCGCACCACCCGCCTGGGCGCCCACCTGCGCCCGGTGTGGTCGCAGGTCGGCCTGCACCGCCCCGCGGAGTTCAACCGCGGTCACGTGCCCGCGTTCATGGCCGGCGAGCGCGCCCGCGACTACCTGTGCGTGTACCCGTTCGTGCGCTCCTACGAGTGGTACCTGCTGCCGGAGGAGGAGCGCCGCAAGATGCTGCGCGACCACGGCCTGGCCGCCCGCCCCTACGAGGACGTGCGCGCCAACACCGTCTCCGCCTTCGCCCTGGGCGACTACGAGTGGCTGCTGGCCTTCGAGGCCGACGACCTGCACCGCATCGTCGACCTCATGCGCGACCTGCGGAACACCGAGGCCCGCCGCCACGTGCGCGAGGAGGTGCCCTTCTACACCGGCCCGCGCGTGCAGCTGGGCGAGCTGGTCGCCGCCCTGCCCTGACGCCCCCTCGCACCGGGCGCGCGGGCGCCCGGTGCCCGGTGCACGCGCGAGAGCCGCCGTCCCCTGCCGGGGCGGCGGCTCTCGCGCGTCGTGCGGGCGGTGCGCCCGCCGCGGCTGCCGGGCGTCAGAGGCGCTCGGGGTCCTCGCTGTCGGCACCGGCGACGTGGTCGACCGTGCCGAGGTGCCCGGCCCCGCCGGCCTCATCCGGCTCCTCCTGCTTGACGCGCTCGTCGATCGTCTCGTTGTCCGGGTCGACGTCGTCGCTCATGAGCTCCTCGGTGGCGTGGCTCACCTGGCGGCCCGTGTCGTAGGTGTCGTCGTCGCTGTCGCCCAGCAGGGTGTCGGTGCGCAGCGCGCCCAGCTCGTCGCCGTCGTCCGGGTCGCCGTCGATGGAGGTGTCCTCCCGGCGCAGGTCCGGGTCGTCCAGCGGGTCCAGCTGCGGGTCCGACGGCTGCGGGTCGGCGCCCGGCCGGGCGGTGTAGGAGTACGGCTCGCTCATGGCCCCCACTGTGCCCGCGAGCGCCTGCGCGTGCACCTCGCGCTCAGAAGACGTCCTCTCCCGGCCGGAGCTTGAAGAGCTCCTCGACGGCCAGCACGTCTCCACGACTCACGACCTGTTCCCCGTCGAGGAAGCCCACGAGCACGCCGCTCATCCAGTCGCGGTAGTCGATCGCGTTGCGCGCCTGCTTGCTGGAGTTGCAGGAGAAGCACAGGACCTGGGAGTTGAGCCACGTGTGCTCGCCGCCTCGTGACAGGGCGAGGATGTGGTCGTGCGTCAATCGTTCGGCGCTCCCGCACCTGGCGCACTCGGGTCCGTAGAAGTGCAGCAGGGTGATCCAGAAGTCAGGGGGGAGGTTGGCTTCGACACTCGCCTTCAACGCGCGTCGTCGAGCGACGTAGCGCTGTTGGAGCACTTTCTGCCGCTCGGGGTTGTCCCTGCGCCACTGGGCATTGCGCGCGTTCAACCGCTGCTTGTTCGCCTGGTAGTACTGCTTGGCGTACGCAGACCTGCACCCTTTGCAGTAGACGTCGAACTGTCGCCGCTTGTAGTTCTGGTTGAACTCGGTGAGCGGCTTCGACTCTCCACAACGGGTGCAGGTCCTCACCGGAAAATGCTAGTGGTCCGAGTGCTCCTCGTCGCTCGGATCAGGCACTCATGCCTCTGCGCGGGTCGGCCTCAGGGTGAGGCTGATCCCATTGATGCAAAAGCGCTGGTCGGTGGGGGTGGGGAAGCCCTCGCCCTCGAAGACGTGGCCCAGGTGCGAGCCGCAGTTGGCGCAGCGCACCTCGGTGCGCACCATGCCCAGCGAGCGGTCCTCGATCAGCTCCACCGCGTCGGAGTCCTTCGGGTCGTAGAAGGACGGCCAGCCGCAGTGCGAGGCGAACTTCGTGGCGCTGGTGAACAGCTCCGCGCCGCAGGCGCGGCAGGCGTACACGCCCTCGGTGGGGTCGTCCTCGTACTCGCTGGTGAACGGCCGCTCGGTGCCGGCCTGGCGCAGGACCGCGTACTCCTGCGGGGACAGCTCGGCGCGCCACTCCTCGTCGGACTTGGTGACGGCGTACTTCTTCGCGGTCGTCTCCGGGGTGCTCATGCCCCGTCCAACCTCCTCGCGGCGAGCGGTGTTCCGCTCAGCCCAGCCGCATGGTGCCGGCGTACAGGTGCAGCACCGGCACCCCCAGCGCGTCGCGGGCGCGGGAGGCCCAGTCGGTGTGGAAGGTGTCCTCCACGGCGTGCGGGCGGGTGACGACGACGACCTCGCGCGCGTCCGGCTCGGTGCGCAGCAGCTCGCGCACCACCGGCACCGGGTCGTCGCCGCTGGTGCGGCCCTCGGCCCGCAGGCCCAGCGCGCGCAGCGCCGCCAGGGTCTGCTGCAGGGCGGTCTCGGCGTCGGCGCGGGCGCGCTCGGGGTCCGGGCGCCCGGCGCGCGCGGCGGCCAGCGCGTCGCGCAGCTCGCCCAGGCTCAGGTGGTCCAGCACGTCCGCCAGCAGGTTGCGCTCGGTGTCGGCGGGCACGACGACCACGTGGCGCACGTCCTCTCCCTCGTGCAGGGCGGCGACGTTGCCGGCGTCGACCTCGCCGAGGGCCTCCTCGGTGAGGACCACCACGGTCCACGGCCGCTCGCCCCGCCCGCCGGGCTGCTCGGCGGCGCGGGCGGTGGAGGGGTCCTGGGGCGGGACGGTCGGCTCGCTCACGCCCGGCACGCTACCGGGGGCGCCGTCGCACGGCCCGCGCGGCTGCGGCAGGATCGGCGCGTGATCGAGGGGGAGGGTGCGGGGGCGCGGCGGCGCCCGGCGCGCTGGGCGGCGCTGGCGGTGCTGTTCGGCGCGGCCGGGGTGGCGCACTTCCACCGCCCGGCGGGCTTCGACGCGATCGTGCCGCGCTCCCTGCCGGGCCCGCCGCGCGCCTGGACGACCGCCTCCGGCGCGGTGGAGCTGGCCCTGGCCGCCGCCCTGGTGCTGCCGCGCACCCGCCGCGCCGCCGGCGGGGCCGCCGCCGCGTTCCTGCTGGCGGTGTGGCCCGCGAACGGGCGCATGGCGCTGGACGCCTGGCGGGACCGCGGCCGCGGGCGCGCCGGGGCGCTGCGCTGCGCGCTGACCGCCGCCCGGCTGCCGCTGCAGGTGCCGCTGGTGCGGGCGGCGCTGCGGGTGGCGCGCGGGGCGTCGGCGTGAACGGGCGCCGGCGCGCGCTGGTGGGCGCGGCCGCCTCCGGGGTGGCGCTGACCGCCGGGGCCGCCGCCCTCACGGCCGTGGCCGCGGCCTTCGCCCGCGCCGTGGTCACCCCGGCGCGGCACAAGCCCGACGACGTGGAGGTCCTGCAGGTCGGCCCGCGCCGCGTGGTGCTCGGCGCCACCGCGGACACCGTGGTGCCGGGCCGCTACGGGGTGTGGACCGCCGAGGGGCGCGGGCACTTCCGCGTCGGCGCGGTGCTGGAGGTCACCGCCGAGCGCGTCACCCGCGAGCTGCTGGGCGTGGACCGCGGCACCGCGCAGCCGGGCGCGGCCCGCTGGAACCAGTACTACTACGCCGGCACGCCCCGCAGCGCCCTCGGCCTGGACCACGAGGACGTCGTGGTGCGCTCGGAGGTGGGCGACCTGCCGTGCTGGCACGTGCCCCCGCCCGCCGGCGCGGACGGCGGTCCCGACGGTGCCGGCGGCGGCCCCGCGGGCGACGTGTGGGCGGTGCTGGTGCACGGCCGCGGCGCCAGCCGGGAGGAGGCGCTGCGCGCCCTGCCGCTGCTGCACGGCCTGGGGCTGACGTGCCTGGTGCCCGCCTACCGCAACGACCCCGACGGCCCGCCGTCCCCGGCGCGCCGCTACGGCCTGGGCGACACCGAGTGGCGCGACGTGGAGGCCGCCTGCCGGCACGCCCTGGAGAACGGCGCGCGCCGGCTGGTCCTGGTGGGCTGGTCGATGGGCGGGGCGATCGTGCTGCAGCTGGTGGCGCGCTCGGAGCTGGCGGACCGGGTCGCCGCCGTCGTCCTGGACGGTCCCGTCATCGACTGGTACGACGTGCTGGACCACCAGGCCCGCCGCAACCGCGTGCCGGTGCCGCTGGGCCGCTACGGGCTGGGCCTGCTCGGGCACCCGGTGGGCCGGCGCCTGGTGGGGGTCGACGGGCCGGTGGACCTGCGCCGCATGGACTGGGTGCGCCGCGCGGAGGAGCTGCGCCTGCCGCTGCTGCTGCTGCACTCCGACGCCGACGACTACGTGCCCCCGGGCCCCTCGGCGCGGCTGGCGCAGGCGCGCCCGGACCTGGTGACGTTCGTGCGCAGCGGCACGGCGCGGCACACGAAGGAGTGGAACGTGGACCCGCAGGGGTGGGAGGACGCGGTGCGCGATTTCCTGGCCGGCCACCTGGCCGGCCACCTGGCCGGTCACCCGGCCGGTCGCCCGGACGCCGGTGCGGGCGGTGCCGGGTGAGCCGCACCGCCCGCGCGTTCTGGAGCACCGGCCCCGGTGCCGGCGAGCTGCGCGAGGAGCCCCTGCCCGTGCCGGGCGTCTCCGACGTGGAGGTCACCGCGGAGTTCTCCGCGATCAGCCGCGGCACCGAGGCCCTCGTGCTGGCCGGGGCCGTGCCGCCCAGCCAGCACGACGTGATGCGCGCGCCGTACCAGTCCGGGGAGTTCCCCTTCCCCGTGAAGTACGGGTACCTGTCGGTGGGCACCGTCACCGCCGCGGGCGGGCGGGTGCCGGAGCTGCTGGGGCGGCGGGTGTTCTGCCCGCACCCGCACCAGGACCGCTACGTCGTGCCCGCCTCGGCGGTGCTGGCGGTGCCCGCCGCGGTGCCGGCGCCGCGCGCGGTGCTGGCCGGGATGATGGAGACCGCGGTCAACGGTGTGTGGGACGCGCAGGTCGGCGTCGGCGACCGCGTCAGCGTCGTGGGCGCCGGCGTGCTGGGGATGCTCGTGGCGGCCCTGGCCTCCCGGGTGCCCGGCACCGACGTCGAGCTCGTGGAGGTGCGCGCCGACCGCGCCCGCGTCGCCGCCGCGATGGGGGCGCGGCTGGCGGCCCCCGACGACGCGCGCCGCGGGCGCGACGTCGTCCTGCACACCAGCGGCACCGGGGCGGGGCTGTCCACGGGCCTGGCGCTGCTGGGCGACGAGGGCGTGCTCACCGAGCTGAGCTGGTACGGCGACCGGCCCGTCGAGGTGCACCTGGGGGAGGGCTTCCACTCCCGGCGCCTGGCGGTGCGGGCCAGCCAGGTCGGGCGCGTGCCGCCGTCGCGGGCGCCGCGCTGGACGCCGCGCCGACGCCTGGCGCTGGCGATGCAGCTGCTCGACGACGCCGCCTTCGACGTGCTGCTGGACGGGGAGAGCGCCTTCGAGGACGCCGCGGACGTCGTCCCGGCCGTCGCCGGGCCCGGCGGGGCGGCCCTGTGCCACCGGCTGCGCTACGCCGCGGCCGACGCCCCCGCGAGCTGAGCGGCCCCCGCGCGCAGCCCGGCGCGCCCGGTGCGGGCGCGGGTGCCGCCACGGGCGCCGGGCAGCACGATGGGCGGGTGCAGCCGCCGGCCGTCCCCGGGTGCGGGTGCCGCACCTGCGCCGGGCGCCGCCGCGCGGGCGCGTCCGGGGGCTGCGCCGGGGGCTGCGCCGGGGGCGCGGTGGTCCTGGTCCTGGTGGGGGCCGCGGGCAGCGGCAAGACGACGCTGCGCCGGCGGCTGCTTGCCGCGGTGCCCGCGCTGCCCGTCGTGAGCCTGGACGACCTGCGCCGCGAGCTGCGCGCCGCCGACGCCGCCGCGCACCGGCCCGTGCGCGGGCTGCAGGCGTACTCGCCGGCCGCGGTGCGCCGGGCGCAGCGCCGCTGCCAGGCGCTGGCGGGCCTGGGCGCCGGCTACCTGGCCGACGCCACCCACCTGCGCCGCGCCGAGCGCACCGGGCACCTGCGCGCCGCGGCCGCCGCGCACCTGCCCGCCGAGGCGGTGCTGCTGCCGGACCTGCCGCTGGCGGAGCTGCTGCGCCGCGACGCGGCACGGCCGGCGGACGAGCGGGTGCCCGCGGACGTGCTGGCCCGCCACGCCCACCGGCGCTCGCTGCTGTCGGCGCCGGCGCTGCTCGCCGACGGCTTCGCGGTGGTGCACGAGCTGCCGACCCGGCCGCGGTGCACGAGCATGGCGGGCGGGTGCAGCCGGTCGCCCGGGACGGCACGGGACGGGGACGGCGGGACGGACGTGGAGCGAGCGGTGGGGACGGGCGCGGGGCGGTCGAGGGGCGCGGTGCTGCTGTCGGCGGCCGGGCGCGGGGCGCTGGCCGGGCTGGCGGGGGTGGCCGCGATGACGGCCGGGGAGAAGGTGGAGCAGGCGCTGACGCACCGGCCGGACTCGTACGTGCCCGGGCGGGCGCTGCTGGGCCTGCTGGGGCGCCGGGCCGGGGACGGCGAGCGGCCGCTGCTGGCCAACCACGCCATGCACTGGGGCACCGGCGCGACGCTGGGCGCGCTGCGCGGGGTGTGGTCGGCACTGGGGATGCGCGGCCCGCGCGCTCACCTGGCGCACACCGCGGTGCGGCTGTCCTTCGACCAGACCGCGGAGAACGTCTCCGGGGCCGGTGCGCCGCCGCACACGTGGCCGGTGCGCGAGCAGGTCGTCGACGTGGCGCACAAGGCGGTGTACTCGCTGGTGACCGGGCTGGTCGCCGACCGCGTCGTGGCCCCGGCGCTGGTGTCGCGGCGCGGCACCGGCAGCCGCTGAGGGGCGGCGTGGACCGGCGGCGGGAGGACGCGGGGGCCGCCGGACCGGGCACGGGCACGGGGCCGGGCGGCGGGCCGCAGGACGAGCCGGGTGCCGGGCCGCCGGTGACGCCGGACGGTCGCTACCTGGTGGTGCGCGGGCGGTTGTGGCGCCGCGCGGACCCGGCGCTGGGCGAGGAGCGCCGGGCCGCGCTGGTGGCCGAGCTGATGGCGGCGCGCCGGGCCAAGGGCGCGGCCCTGCGCGCCGGCGACGAGGAGGGGGTGCGCTCGGCCAGGGAGCGCGTGCAGGCCGCCAAGGAGGCCCTGGGCGAGCGCGGGCCGGTGTGGTGGTCCGACGGCGCCCCGGACTTGACCCGCCGGATGGCCCGCACCACCGCCTACGCGGACTGGTTCGCCGCCCTGGGGGAGCCGAGCGGGGCGCAGGAGCCGGGCCGGGCGCAGCGGCGCTGAGCGCGGGCGCTCAGGACACGCCCGGCAGGCGGTGCCCCATCCGGTCGCGCTTGGTGCGCAGGTAGCGCACGTTGTCGGTGGTCTGCGCCACCGGCAGGTCGCGGCGGGCGGTGACCGGCACGCCGTGGGAGCGCAGCGCCTCCACCTTCACGGGGTTGTGCGTCATCAGCTCCACGCTGCGCACGCCGAGGTCGCGCAGCACGGCCGCGGCGCCGGTGTAGTCGCGCGCGTCCACGGGCAGGCCGAGGTCGAGGTTGGCCTCGACGGTGTCGCGGCCGCGCTCCTGCAGGGCGTAGGCGGCGATCTTCTCCGCCAGGCCGATGCCGCGGCCCTCCTGGCCGCGCAGGTACAGCACCACGCCGCGGCCGCGCTCGCGCACCGCGGCCAGCGCGGCGTCGAGCTGCGGGCCGCAGTCGCAGCGCAGCGAGCCCAGCACGTCGCCGGTGAGGCACTCGGAGTGCAGCCGCACCAGCACCTCGCGCCCGTCGCCGAGCTCGCCGGCCACGAGCGCGAGGTGCTCCACCCCGTCGGCCTGGCGGTACGCCACCGCGCGGAACGTGCCGCGCGCGGTGGGCAGGTTCGCCTCGGCGACCCGCACCACCGGCAGCGCCGGGTGCTGCGCCGGCAGTGCGCCGCGCTGCTGCGGGGCGGTGCCCGTGGGGTCCTGGACCTCGGTCACGTGCGTCTCCTCGTGGCGCCCGCGGGCGGGCGGCTCGTCGTCGCCCGCGCGCGGGCGCTCGTCGTCGGGGCGGTGGCCGGCGGGCCGCCCGTTCAGCCCGCCGCGGTGGCCAGCCGGACCTGGCGCTTGACGCGGGCGAGCATGCCGGTCATGCCGCGCATGCGCAGCGGGCTGACCGCCTGCTCCAGGCCCAGGCGCGAGCACACGTCCGGGGGCAGGTCGAGCACCTGCTCGGCGGGCAGGCCCTCCAGGCCCTCGCGCAGCACGCCGGCGAAGCCGCGCGTGGTCGGCGCCTCGGGCGGGGCGGACACGTGCAGGTGCACCGCGGAGGTCTCGTCGACCTCGACGTTGACGAACACCGGCGACTGGCACTCGTCGACGCGCTCCATGAGCTCGGGGTGCCCGGCCAGGTGTTCCGGCAGCGGCGGCAGCCCACGGCTGAACTCCAGCAGCAGCTGCAGGCGCTCGCGCTCGGGCAGCGCCCGGAAGTCCTCGACGATCTCGGCCATGGCCGGCGGCAGGCCGGCGGTGGGGGAGAAGGGGTCCTCGTCCACGGCGCTCACCGGCGCACCGCCGGGGCCTGGCCCTTGTCCGGGCCGGTGGCGATGGGCACGCGCACCGCGTTGCCCCACTCGGTCCAGGAGCCGTCGTAGTTGCGCACCTTCTCGAAGCCGAGCAGGTGCGTCAGCACGAACCAGGTGTGGCTGGAGCGCTCGCCGATGCGGCAGTAGGCGATGACGTCCTCGTCGGGCGACAGGCCCTTCTCCTGCTGGTAGATCGCCTCCAGCTCCGCGCGGGGCTTGAACGTGCCGTCCTCGGCGGCGGCGCGCGCCCACGGCACGCTGTCCGCGCCGGGGATGTGCCCGCCGCGCACGGTGCCCTCCTCGGGGTAGTCGGGCATGTGGGTGCGCTCGCCGGTGTACTCCTGCGGGGAGCGCACGTCGACGAGGCGCCCGCCCAGGTGGGCCAGCACGTCGTCCTTGAAGGCGCGCACCGCGCCGTCCCGGCGCGCCACGACGGGGTAGTCCGCCGGCTCGGGCTCGGGGGCCTCGGTGGTCGTCGGGCGGCCCTCGGCGATCCACTTGGCGCGCCCGCCGTCGAGCAGGCGCACGTCGGGGTGCCCGAAGAGGGTGAACACCCACAGCGCGTAGGCGGCCCACCAGTTGTTCTTGTCGCCGTAGATCACCACGGTGTCCTCGCGCGAGATGCCCTTGCGCGACATCAGCGCCGCGAAGCCCTCGCCGTCGACGTAGTCGCGGGTGACCGGGTCGTTGAGCTCGGTGTGCCAGTCGACCTTCACCGAGCCGGGGACGTGGCCGGTGTCCCACAGCAGCACGTCCTCGTCGCTCTCCACGACCTTCAGGCCCGGTGCGCCGAGGTGCTCGGCCAGCCAGGCGGTCGTGACGAGCTTCTCGGGGTGGGCGTAGGCGGCGAGCTTCTCGTCACCGTCGTGGGGCAGGGCCACTGTCTCGTCCTCCTGGGTGGGGGCGTCCGGCGTCCGCGGGCTCGGGCCCGCTCGACGGGACAACACCGCGCGGCGCGCTCGCGTTCCCCGTCGCGGCGCGATCCTGCCAGACGGCGCGGACACCGCCGCGCCCCGCCGCGGCGGCCCGGCTCGCCCGCCGCGCGCGGCTCACTAGGGTGTCGCGGGTGAGCCGACCCGAGCAGACGCCCGTGCAGGCCGGGCAGCCGCAGCGCCCGGGCGCGGCCTCCCTGGCCGAGCGCGACCCGAGGGTGCCGCCGCAGCAGCTCGTGGCCGAGCTGGTGCCGCCGCCGCGCTTCGCCGACGTGCGCTTCGCCAGCTACGTGCCCGCCCCGGACCAGCCCACCCAGGCCGAGGCGGTGGCGGGCATGAGCGCCTTCGGCGAGCGGGTGCTCGCCGGCGGCGGGGGCCGCGCCGGCGGGCTGGCCGGGCTCTTCAAGCGCCGCAGCGCCCCGCAGGGCGCCCCGGGCATCTACCTCGACGGCGGCTTCGGCGTGGGCAAGACGCACCTGCTGTCCTCGCTGTACCACCAGGTCGTCACCGAGGGGGGCCGCACCGCGGCGTACGGCACGTTCGTGGAGTACACCAACCTCGTCGGCGCGCTGGGCTTCCGGCAGGCCGTGGACGCCCTGGCCCCGCACGACCTGGTGTGCATCGACGAGTTCGAGCTGGACGACCCCGGCGACACGGTGCTGATGTCGCGGCTGATGCGCGAGCTCGTCGACCGCGACGTCAAGCTGGCGGCCACGTCCAACACGCTGCCCGGCGCGCTGGGCGAGGGGCGCTTCGCCGCGCAGGACTTCCAGCGCGAGATCCAGGCCCTGGCCGGGCAGTTCGCCGTGCAGCGCGTCGACGGCGAGGACTACCGCCACCGCGGCCTGCCCGCCGCTCCGGCGCCGCTGGACGACGCCGCCGTCGAGCGCACCGCCGCCGGGAGCCCGGGCGCCACCCTGGACGACTTCGGCGCGGTGCTGGCCCACCTGGCCCGGGTGCACCCCAGCCGCTACGGCGCGATGGTGCGCGACACCGCCGCGGTGTGCCTGCGCGGGGTGAGCACCGTCTCGGACCAGATGGTGGGCCTGCGGCTGGTGGTGCTCGCCGACCGCCTCTACGACCGGGACATCCCCGTCGTGGCCTCCGGCACGCCCTTCGACGCGGTGTTCACCGAGGAGCTGCTGCAGGGCGGCTACCGCAAGAAGTACCTGCGGGCGGTCTCGCGCCTGTCGGCGCTGGCCCGCGACGGCGCGGCCCTGGCCGGCCCGGCGGCCTAGCCGCCGGCGCGCCGGCCGGCGGGTGCGCGCCGCGCCAGGCGCCACCACAGCAGGGCCCCCAGCCACACGAGCACGAACAGCGCGACCACCGCGTAGCCGACGCGCCCGGTGTCCAGCCCGGCCACCCAGCCGGAGAACGCGTCGTGCAGACCCAGCGCGTCGCGGGCGACGGAGACCAGCTGCACGGTGCCCACGCCCAGCGCCACGGCCACCGACACCCCGGTGACCACCGCGTTGTACGCCAGCCGGCGCAGCGGCTCGGCCAGCGCCCAGTCGTAGGCGACGTTGACCAGCGCCCCGTCCAGGGTGTCGAACAGGCTCATCCCGGCGGCGAAGAGCACCGGCAGCACCAGCACGGCGTACCAGGGCAGCGCCACGGCGGCGGTGCCGGCCAGCACCAGCAGCGCCACCTCGGTGGCGGTGTCGAAGCCCAGGCCCATGAGCAGCCCGGCGGGGTAGACCTGCCGCGGGGAGCGGATGCGGGCGGTGAAGCGGCGCAGCAGCCGCGCCAGCGCCCCGTCGACCGCCAGGTGCTGGTGCAGGGCCGCGTCGTCGAGCTGCCCGCGCCGGCGGCGCGCCGCGGTGCGCGCGATGCCGGCCAGCGCGGCGAGGTTGACCAGGCCGATCACCCACAGGAACACCCCGGCGGCGGTGGTGCCGAAGGTGGCCAGCGCGTCGTGCGCGGCGCTGCCCTCGCGCACCAGCCCCGAGGCCGAGCGCACCCCGGCGGCCACGAGCAGCGCCATGGCGAACACGACGCTGGAGTGGCCCAGGGAGAACCAGAAGCCCACCGACAGCGGCCGCTGCCCGTCGGCGGTCAACTTGCGGGTCGTGCCGTCGATGACGGCGATGTGGTCGGCGTCGAAGGCGTGGCGCACCCCGAAGACGTAGGCGGTCAGCCCCAGGCCCCAGCCGAAGACCTGCTCGCCCACGCTGAACCCGCGCGGGACGACGAGCAGGCCCAGCACCCCCCAGCCGACCGCGTGCAGGGCGGCGACGACGCCGAGCAGGCGCAGCAGCCGCCGGGTGTCGCGGCGGTCCCAGCGCCGGCCGGCGGCGCGCGCGGCGGGGGAGGTGCTGGTGGGGGTGGCGGGCACGGGCGGCTCCTCGCTGGCGCGGCGCCGCGGTCGGGCTTGTTGCGAACCGCTGGCGACAGCGGCGGATCCTAGTCCCACTCCGCGGGCAGCGAGGGGTCCCGGTGGTGCGCGAGCACCCGCTCCAGCTCCGCGCGGGTGACGCGCGAGGTCGACAGCGCCGGCAGCTCGTCCAGGCCGAACCAGCCGACCTCCAGCGTCTCCAGGTCCTGCGGGGGCACCGGCTCGCCGACGACCCGGCACAGGAAGAACAGGTGGAAGACCGCCACCGGCAGCGGCGGCTGCTTGCCGCGCACGTCGCGCTCCCACACGGCGACCAGCTTCACGACCTCCACGGGCAGGCCGGTCTCCTCCAGCACCTCCCGCACGGCGGACTCGCCGGGACGGTCGCCGGGGTCCACCCAGCCCCCGGGCAGCGACCACAGCCCGTCGCTGCGCTCGCGCAGCATCAGCAGCCGCTCGCGCTCGTCGACCACGCCGGCGCGCACGTCGACCTTGGGGGTGGCGTAGCCGGCGTCGCGGCCCAGGACCAGGCGCAGCTCCTCCACGGGCGTGGCGGAGACGGTGGCCAGCAGGGACGCGGCCAGCTCGGCGATCTGCCGGTAGCGCGCGGTGTCGTAGTCCTTGGTGGCGTCGCCGACGGAGTACGCCAGGCCGTCCTGGGCCAGGGCGGCGAGCCGCACCGCGGCCCGCCGCACCTCCTCGGCCCGCTGCGGGCCCGCGCTCACGCCACGCGCACGACGGCGACGCCCTCGCCGAGCAGGCGCACGCCCCCGGCCAGCAGCTCCGGCTGCGGGCCGGAGGGGAACGCCGCCAGCACCTCCACCGGCGCGCCGTCGACCTCGACGTCGTCCCCGCCGCCGAGGGAGACCACGACCCGGTGCGCGCCGCGGTGCAGCACCAGCGCCCCGCCGGCCACGTCCACCCGCACCGCGCTCAGGTCGTCGGCGCGCAGGTCCGGCACCTCGCGGCGCAGGCGGATCAGGGTGCGGTACCACTGCAGCACCCGCTCGTGCGGCTCGGCGCCCACCTCGTCCCAGCGCAGCACCGAGCGCTCCTTGGTGGCGGGGTCCTGCGGGTCGGGCACGTCCTCGGCGCTCCAGCCGTGCTCGCCGAACTCCGAGCGGCGGCCCTTGCTGACGGCCTCGCCCAGCTGCGGGTCGGGGAAGGAGGTGAAGAACTGCCAGGGGGTGGAGGCGTTCCACTCCTCGCCCATGAAGAGCATGGGGGTGAACGGGCCCAGCAGGTACAGCGCGGCGCCGGCGGCCAGGCGCGCCTCGCTCAGCAGGTGCCCGATGCGCTCGCCCACGGCGCGGTTGCCGACCTGGTCGTGGGTCTGCAGGTAGCCCAGGAACGCCGTGCCCGGCACCCGCTCCCGGTCCACCCTCCTGCCCCACACCTCGCCGCGGAAGGTGGAGAAGCGCTCGGCGTGGAAGAACGCCTCCTCGAAGGTCGTCTTGAGCACCTCGGGGGAGCCGAAGTCGCCGTAGTAGCCCTGGCGCTCGCCGGTCAGCAGCGCGTGCAGGGCGTGGTGCACGTCGTCGTCCCACTGGGCGGTCATGCCCTGGCCGCCCTCGGCGGTGGCGGTGACCATCGCGGCGTCGTTGAGGTCGGACTCGGCCACCAGCGACAGCGGCCGGCCCAGCTCGGCCGACAGCGCGGCGACCTCGTCGGCGAGCTGCGCCAGGACGTGGGTGGGGGAGTCGTCGACGAGGGCGTGCACGGCGTCCAGGCGCAGCGCGTCGACGTGGAAGTCGCGGAACCAGCGCAGGGCGTTGTCGCAGATCCAGCGGCGCACCTCCACCGAGCCGGTGTCGTCGAGGTTGACCGCCGCGCCCCAGGGGGTGTCGTGCTTGTCGGTGAAGTACGGCCCGAACTCGCCCAGGTAGTTGCCGCTGGGGCCGAGGTGGTTGTAGACGCAGTCCAGGGCGACGGCCAGGCCCTTGCCGTGGCAGGCGTCGACGAAGGCCGCGAAACCCTCCGGGCCGCCGTACTCGTGCTGCACCGCGTAGGGGGCCACGCCGTCGTAGCCCCAGTTCCAGGCCCCGTCCCACGCCGAGACGGGCAGGACCTCCACGACGTCCACGCCGAGGTCGACGAGGTGGTCCAGCCTCTGCGCAGCCGCCGCGAACGTGCCCTCGGGCGTGAAGGTCCCCACGTGCATCTCGTAGAACACCGCGCCGCGCGCCTCGCGGCCGGACCAGCCGGCGTCGCTCCAGGAGAACGCCGAGGGGTCGACCACCGCGCTGGCGGCGTGCACGCCCTCGGGCTGCCAGCCCGAGCGCGGGTCGGGGCGCGCGTCGCCGCCGTCGAGGGAGAACGCGTACCGGGTGCCGTGCCCGGCCCCGTCGACCTCGGCCGTCCACCACCCCTCGCGCGGGGAACCGCTGCGGCGCATCGCGTGCCGCTGCGCGTCACCGCCCGTGCCGACGAGAAGGTCCACCTGCTGCGCCTCGGGCGCCCACACCCCGAACTCCATGGCCCCAACCCTGGCGGACGCGGCGGCCTCCGGCGAGTCGGCGCGACCGCACCGGGCGGGCACCCGGTGGGCGCGCACCCCCGGTGGGCGGGCGGGACCCGCCCACCGGGGGGGGTCAGCCCTCGCGCACCAGCAGCGCCACCGGCAGCGCGCCCAGCACGTCCGCCACGCGCGCGGGACCACCGGTGACGACCGCGCCGGTGAACGCGTCGCGCCAGGTGCCCTCGGGCAGCGAGAGCGTGTGCTCCCCCCAGCCGCCCAGGCGCTCCAGGGACACCGGCAGCCGGGTCGCCACCGCGATCGCGCCCGGCGCGCCGACCGGGCCGCGGGCGAAGGCAAGCACGTTGCCCGTGGTGGTGGGCACGGGAGAGTAGCCCGCCTCGTCCCCGATGAACCACTCGGCGTGGTCGCGGCGCACGCGCAGCGTGCGCGAGACGACCAGCAGCTTCTCGTCCTCCAGGTCCGCCGGGTCCGAGCCGCCGTCCAGCGCCGCCAGGCGCCGGTCGCGCTCGGCGTAGTCCACCGGGCGGCGGTTGTCCGGGTCCACCAGCGACAGGTCCAGCAGCTCGGTGCCCTGGTAGACGTCGGGCACGCCCGGCATCGCCAGCTGCACGAACTTCTGCCCCAGCACCGCCACCCGGGCCGCCGCCGCGGTCTCCTCCACGAACTCGCCGACCGCGGCCAGGACGGCCTCGTCGCCCAGCACGCCGGTGGCGAAGCGCTCCACCGCGGACTCGTACGCCTCGTCCGGCGCCGTCCAGGTGGTGTGCTCCTTGGCCTCGCGGGTGGCCTTCTGCAGGTACCCCAGCAGCCGCTCGGCGCTCAGCGGCCCGCGGCCCCAGGTGCCGAACACCGTCTGCCACACCAGCAGCTCGGTGCGCGCGTCCAGCTCGCCGGCCCGGTGCTCGGTGGCCAGCTCGCGCCAGCGCGCCAGCGCCGCGCCCCACTCCTCGGTGCGCTCGGAGAGCACCGACAGGCGCGCGCGCACGTCCTCGCTGCGCTTGGTGTCGTGGGTGGTCAGGGTCGTCATGGCCGCCGGCCACTCGCGCTGCAGCGTGGAGCAGAACGAGTGGAACTCCTCGGGCGAGCAGCCGAAGCGGGTGGGGTCGCCGCCCACCTCGTTGAGCGAGGACAGCCGGAACCAGCGGTAGAACGCGGTGTCCTCGATGCCCTTGGCCATCACCGGCCCGCAGGTCTGCTGGAAGCGCACGACGAACTCCGCCACCCGCCGGTCCCCGTCGGCGCCGGCGCGCCCCAGCGCCAGGTCGACGACGACCTGCAGCGTGTCGTGCCGCTCCTCGGGCAGGTGCGCGCGGGCGTGCTCGGCGGCGTGCTCCACGACGCGCACGGCCTCCGCCGGGGCCTGCTCCCCGGGCACCACGTACGCGCGGTACTGGTCGAAGGCCACCAGCAGCTCCACCACGCACTCGTGCAGCCCGCGGCGGGTGTGGTCGCGCAGGTCGACGTCGTCGTGGCAGATGCCCGAGAGCAGGTCCACCAGGCGGTGCACCTCGGCGTACAGGCCGTGCTCGACGATCTCGCGCTTGGCGTTGTCCACCACGGCCTGGAAGGTGCCGGTCTCGCCGGTGAGGGCCACGTACTGCTCGGTGAGCGGTTCCGCGCCGGCCGGGTCCAGGAAGAGCCCGCCCACCCGCTGCAGGGCGTCGTAGCCGGTGGTGCCGGCGCACGCCCAGTCCTCGGGCAGGCCCTCCTCGCCCTCCAGGATCTTCTCCACGACCACCCAGGCGCTGCCGTCGCCGGTGGCGTTGGAGGTCGTCTCGGCCAGCCACCGCAGGTAGCCGCGCGGGTCGGCCAGCCCGTCCGGGTGGTCGATGCGCAGGCCCTGCAGGTCGCCGCGGCCCACCAGCTCCAGCAGCAGCGCGTGCGAGGCGTCGAACACCTCGCGGTCCTCCACGCGGATCGCCGCCAGGGTGTCCACGTCGAAGAAGCGGCGGTAGTTCAGCTCCTCGTCGGCCACCCGCCAGTGCGCCAGGCGGTACCACTGGCGGTCCACCAGCTCGGCCATCGGCAGGTCCTCGGTCCCAGGGCGCACCGGGAAGACGTGGTCGTAGTAGCGCAGCACCCGCTCCTCGCCCTCGGGCGTGGAGCGCGTGCCCAGGCTGAGCTCGCCGGCGGCCAGGACCTGGCCGATGCGCTGCCCGAGCACCGCCATGAGGATCGCGCGGTCCTGCACCGACCAGTCCACGTCGAACCAGCGGGCGTAGGGCGAGCGCGGGCCCTCCTTGAGCACCGACCACAGCTGCGCGTTCTCGTGCGCCGGCGTGGGCACCGCCATGTGGTTGGGCACCACGTCGGCGACCGCTGCCAGCCCCGCGCCGCGCAGCGCGCTCACGAGGCGGTCGAAGCCGGCGCGGCCGCCGGCCTCCTCGTTCAGGCGCGAGTGGTCCACCACGT
This sequence comes from Kineococcus gurbantunggutensis, assembly GCF_050871925.1. Taxonomy (NCBI): domain Bacteria; kingdom Bacillati; phylum Actinomycetota; class Actinomycetes; order Kineosporiales; family Kineosporiaceae; genus Kineococcus; species Kineococcus gurbantunggutensis. The sequence goes on along the minus strand of NZ_JBJLSG010000006.1, from coordinate 45,587 downwards.
CGTAGCCGTGGGTGGAGCCCTTCGCCGGCGCCAGGATCGGCGAGAGGTAGGCGTGGCTGACGCCCAGGCGCCGCAGGTGGTCCACCTGCGCGGCGGCGTCGTCGAAGGTGAAGGCCGGCTGCACCTGGAAGCGGTAGGTGCTCACCGGCACGACGGTCGGGCGGTAGGTCGGGTCGGTCACTTCTCTCCCAGCGGTCCACGGGCCAGCACGAGCACGGAGCGGGCGGCGACGGGCAGCGTCGTGCCGGGCGAGAACGCCGACTCCTCGGTGAAGATCGAGACCAGGCCGACCTGGTCGTCGGCGGTGTCCAGGCGCGGGCGCCAGTCGTCGCCGTACGCCTTCTCCGGCAGCGTGAACTCCACCGGCTCGTGCCAGGGGTTGTACATGACGAGGAAGGAGTCGCCGACGATGCGCTCCCCGCGCCGGTCCGGCTCGGGGATGGCCTCGCCGTTGAGGAAGACCATGACGCAGCGGTTGGCGCCATCGCCCCAGTCGGCGCCGGTCATCTCGGTGCCGTCGGCGGCGAACCACTCGATGTCGCCGATCTCGCTCTCGCCGCCGTGCTGGGCGTCGCCGGCGAAGAAGCGCCGGCGCTGGAAGACCGGCTCGGTGCGGCGCAGCTGCACCACGCGCCGGGAGAACTCCAGCAGCTCGCGCTGCGGGGCGCTCAGCTTCCAGTCCACCCAGGCCAGCTCGTTGTCCTGGCAGTAGACGTTGTTGTTGCCCGCCTGCGTCCGGCCCAGCTCGTCGCCGTGCAGGATCATCGGCACGCCCTGGCTCAGCAGCAGCGTGGCCAACAGGTTGCGGTGCTGGCGCGCGCGCAGCGCGACGACCTCCGGGTCGTCCGTGGGGCCCTCCACGCCGCAGTTCCACGAGCGGTTGTGGCTCTCGCCGTCCGCGCCGCCCTCGCCGTTGGCCTCGTTGTGCTTGTCGTTGTACGAGACGAGGTCGCGCATGGTGAAGCCGTCGTGCGCGGTGACGAAGTTGATGCTGGCGATCGGCTTGCGGCCGGAGTGCTCGTACAGGTCCGAGGAGCCGGTGATGCGGCTGGCGAAGTCCGCCAGGGTGCCGGGCTCGCCGCGCCAGAAGTCGCGCACGGTGTCGCGGTAGCGCCCGTTCCACTCCGTCCACAGCGGGGGGAACCCGCCGACCTGGTAGCCGCCCTCGCCGACGTCCCACGGCTCGGCGATGAGCTTGACCTGCGAGACGATCGGGTCCTGCTGCACCAGGTCGAAGAAGGCGCTGAGGCGGTCGACCTCGTGGAACTGGCGGGCCAGGGTGGCGGCGAGGTCGAAGCGGAAGCCGTCGACGTGCATGTCCGTCACCCAGTAGCGCAGCGAGTCCATGATCAGCTGCAGGACGTGCGGGGAGCGCATGAGCAGGCTGTTGCCGGTGCCCGTGGTGTCGAAGTAGTGCTTCTGGTCGCCGTCGACGAGGCGGTAGTACGCCTGGTTGTCGATGCCGCGGAAGCACAGCGTCGGGCCCATGTGGTTGCCCTCGGCGGTGTGGTTGTAGACCACGTCGAGGATGACCTCGATGTTCGCCTCGTGCAGCGCGCGCACCATCGACTTGAACTCCTGCACCTGCTGGCCGCGCTGGCCGGTGGAGGAGTACGCGTTGTGCGGGGCGAAGAAGCCGATGGTGTTGTAGCCCCAGTAGTTCGACAGGCCCTTGTCGACCAGGTGGGTGTCCTGCACGAACTGGTGCACCGGCATCAGCTCGACCGCCGTGACGCCCAGCGCCGTCAGGTGCTCGATCATCGCCGGGTGCGCCATGCCGGCGTAGGTGCCCCGGATCTCCTCGGGGATGTCCGGGTGCAGCTGGGTGAGGCCCTTGACGTGCGCCTCGTAGATCACCGACTCGTGGTACTCGTGGCCCGGGCGGCGGTCGCTGCCCCAGTCGAAGAACGGGTTGACGACCACCGAGAGCATCGTGTGGCCCAGGCTGTCGTCGGTGTTGACGACCGAGTTGTCGCCGAAGCGGTAGGAGAAGAGGGACTCGTCGCCGTCGACCTGCCCCTCGATCGCCTTGGCGTAGGGGTCCAGCAGGAGCTTCTCCGGCTGGCAGCGCGCCCCGCTCTCGGGGTGGAAGGGGCCGTGCACGCGGTAGCCGTAGCGCTGGCCGGGCAGCACCGAGGGCAGGTAGGCGTGCCAGACGAAGCCGTCGACCTCGGGCAGGTCGATGCGCTGCTCCTTCCCGGACTCGTCGATCAGGCACAGCTCGACGCGCTCGGCCACCTCCGAGAAGAGGGCGAAGTTGGTCCCCGCACCGTCGTACGTGGCGCCCAGGGGGTACGGCCGTCCGGGCCAGATCTGCATCGCGGGTCCTTCCAGTGCCTAGCTCGTGCCCGGCTCGTGCACCGGGCGTGGGCGGTCGACGGTCATCATCGCGGGTCCGGGCCCCGCGCACACCCCGGCCGCCGCCGGGCACCCGCCCGCCCGCCCCGAGCGCCCCGAGCGCCCCGCCCGGACGGGTGCGCCCGCCGCGCGCACCCCGGCGCCGCGGCTACCCTGCCGCGGTGCCCGAAGACCGGCCCCGGCCCGCGGGCGCGCACCGCCGCCCCGTCCAGACCCCCGTCCCCGCCACCGCCGCCCCGGCCGTCCCCGCGTCGGCCCCCCCGCGGGCGCGGCGCGCCCTGCGGGCCGCGCGCGAGCTTGTCGTCGGCACAGTCGGCGCCTGCCTGCGCTTCCGCGTCACCGGCCTGGCGGCCGAGGGCGGCTTCTTCGCCCTGCTGTCCCTGCCGCCGCTGGTCTTCGGCCTCGTGGCCAGCCTGGGCTACGTCGGGCGCTGGCTGGGCGCGGCCGAGGTCGCCGCGGCGCGCGGGGAGCTCACCCGCCTGACGGAGACCTTCTTCACGCCCGAGGTCGTCGCCGAGGTGGTCCTGCCGACCTTCGACTCGGTGACCACCACCGGCCGCGCCGACCTGACGCTGCTGGCCTTCGCCTTCAGCGTGTGGTCCGGCTCGCGCGCGCTGAACGTGCAGGTCGACACCATCTCGATCATGTACGGCCTGGGCGGGCACCGCGGCGTCGTGCGCACGCGGCTGCTGTCGCTGTCGACGTACCTGGTGGGCCTGCTGGCCGCGGTCGTCGTCGTGCCGCTGCTGCTGGTGGGCCCGCGCGCGGCCGCCCGCTGGCTGCCCAGCCACCTGGAGGTGCTCTCGGACGCCTACTGGCCCGCGGTGCTGCTGCTGTCGGTGGCCACCCTGACCACCCTGTACCACCTGGCCACCCCGGTGCGCAGCCGCTGGTGGCGCGACGTGCCCGGCGCCGTGCTGGCCCTGGTGCTGTGGCTGGTGACGTCCTCGGTGCTGCGCACGCTGCTGTCGGCGTCCGTGGGCGGCACCTCCACGTCCATCTACGGGCCGCTGGCCGCGCCGATCGTCGTGCTCGTGTGGTTCTACTTCCTGGCCATCGCCGTGCTGATCGGGGCGGCGCTGAACTCCGCGGTGGACCGGGTCTGGCCGGACCCGACGAAGGCGGCGGCGCGCGAGGCCGCCCGGGCGGAGGCCGTCCGGCGGCGCCGCTGGGTGCCCTGAGGGCGCCGGCCCACCGCCCACCGCACCGCCGCCCCCGCCGGGGCCGGGAACGCCGGGGCACCCCCGCGGCGTTATGCGGGCAACGACGACCCCGGGAGGACCCGTGCGCAGCGCCGCGACCACGTTGACCTTCGCCGCCCTGATCGCCCTGCTGGGCGCGACGGGCGCCGCCGTCCAGGACGGCGCCACCGACGGACCGGTGGCACCGCGGGAGGACTACGCCTCCCGCGCCCCCTCGGTGCCGCCGGCGGCCTCCGAGCCGTCCGGCTCAGAGGCCGCCGAGCCCTCCGAGCCGTCGGCAGGGGACGCCGAGCCGGTCTGAGCACCGTTCCCGCCGCCCCCGCCGCCGCGCCGCCGCACCGGGGGCGGTGCGGCGCTCCACGAGCGCAGGACCAGGCGGGCCGCCGCCCGGCGGTGGCGCTGCGCCGCGCGCTCGGAACCGGCCGTGCGCGCGCGCCAGTCGTGCCAGCGCACCCGCCAGCCCGGCCGCTCGTCGTCCACGCCCCACGCTCCTCGGGGTGCGCCGACCGCGCCGCACCCGGCTCCAGCGTGCTCCGCCCGGGGCGCGGTGTCACCCCGCACCGGCGGGTCCCGCGCACCGGGGCGGTGCGGGAACGCGGAAGGCCCCGTCCCCCTCGAGGGGGACGGGGCCTTCCGGCGGGACCTGCTGCGTGGGCGATACTGGGATCGAACCAGTGACCTCTTCCGTGTCAGGGAAGCGCGCTACCGCTGCGCCAATCGCCCTCGAGCACACCGGGAGCTACCCGATGGGCTGTGAGGTGGAGACGGGATTCGAACCCGTGTGGACGGCTTTGCAGGCCGCTGCCTAACCTCTCGGCCACTCCACCGCGAGGCTCGCGCCTGTGAGCCGGCCTCCGAGCGGACGACGGGACTCGAACCCGCGACCCTCACCTTGGCAAGGTGATGCGCTACCAACTGCGCTACGTCCGCACGCCTCCGGTTCCCCGCCCTTCCGGCCGGTTCCCCGTGACGTCGTAGACATTAGCCGACGGGTGAGGGTCCAGTCCAACCGCCCCCGCGCGGGCCGTTCACCCGCCGTTCGCCCGGGGTGGGGGCGGACGTGCGGAGGGGCCCGCGTCCCGGCGTCGGTGCCGGGGGCGGGCCCCTCCTCGAGCGTCGTGCTGTCGCTGCTCCTCAGGCGGTCAGCCGGGCGATCAGGTCGTCCAGGTCCAGGTGACGCGCCTCGCGGCCCGGGGGCACCAGGGCCTCGGCCCGGCGCAGGAAGCGCCGGACGTCGGCCTCGTCGGCCTCCAGCTCCGCGTTGCCGTCCGGGGACGACAGGCGCAGCAGGACCCGGGGGCGACCGTCGGGGGAGTCCGTGCACGGGCGCACTTGCACGTCGCCGTCGCCGGCGGGTGCGGTGAGCCCCTCCCTCAGCAGGTCGCGGGCGAACACCCACTCGACGTCCGCGTCACCCCCGCGGAAGACCGCGTGGATGGCGAAGGGGTCGTCAGCCCCGTAGTGGAGGCTGGCGGGGACCGGGAGCCCGGGCCCGCTGGTGGTGCGTAGGCGCAGCGACACGTCGACGTCGACCTCGGTCTTGCGGTGCGGCAGTGCAGGCACGTCGACCTCCGTGTGCTCATGGCCGCTGACGGGCTCCAGCGACCGTGCCCAGGAGTTTCCCACCATCCGCGCCCTTCAAACACCGGAACGCGCAACTCGGCGCCCGGCGCGTCGCGGCGGGCCCGCGACCGGGGCGCACCGTCACGGGCGGGTCGCCGCGCGGTCGCGGGCGGGTCGCGGTGGCGGCCCGGCGCCGACCCCGCCCACTCCGGGTCATGATTGGTCACCCGCCGTGGTCGCCGGGGGCCGTCGGGAGGTGGTCGCGCCGGCGCGGGAGCGCTGCGGGCCCCTCGCGCGTTGCACCGTCGGCGACCCGCGCGGGCGGGGGCGAGCGGGGAGGGCGAGTGCGGGTGACGGCGGGCAGCCAGGACGGTCGCGGGGCGGCGCACGGCGACGCGCGGAGCGCGCCGGGCGGGGCCGGCGGGGAGCGGCGCGTGCGCGAGGCGCCGCGACCGCGCGGCGGCGGCGCGCACGGCGCCCGCCCGACCCTGCCCGACCCGCCCCGCGCCCCGGCGCCGCTGCCCGGCCCGCCCCCCGGCGCGGGAGCGCAGCGGCCCGGTGCGCGCCGGCACCGCGTCGAGCGGCTGCGCGCGGCCTTCCGCGCCCGCCGCGAGCGGCTGCGCGCCGACCCCCACGCCGACCGGGTCTACCGCACCGCCGTCGGCGTCGTGGGCAGCGCCGTGGTGCTGCTGGGCCTGGCGCTGGTCCCCCTGCCCGGGCCCGGCTGGCTCGTGGTCTTCCTCGGCCTGGCGCTGCTGGGCACGGAGTTCGCCACCGCGCGGCGCGCCCACCGCTTCGGCCGCCGGCAGCTGCACCGGTGGACCGCCTGGGTCTCGCGCCGCTCGCTGGCCACGCGCACCGCCATGGCCGCGGGCACCGCGGCGGCCGTGACCGCCGCGGCCTGGGGCTACCTGGCCTGGCAGGGGGTGCCGGCGTGGAGCCCGGACGTCGTCACCGCCCAGCTGGTGCGCCTGCCGGGCCTGTGAGGGCCCCCGTCCCGCGCCCGCCGCGGGGGGTGGTCGAGACAGCCCCGCCGGATGCGGTACGGTTCTTCCACCGGTCGCGGACAGCGGTCGCACCGGGCGATTAGCTCAGCGGGAGAGCACCTCGTTCACACCGAGGGGGTCACTGGTTCGATCCCAGTATCGCCCACACCGTTCCACCCAGGAGCAGCGCATGCAGAGCCCCGAAGCCCCCGGCTTCGGGGCTCTCGTCGTCGAGGTGGCCCTCTTCCCCGTGAAGTCCGTCGCCGGTCTGCGGCCCGCGCACGCGCAGGTGGGGCCCGAGGGCCTGGCCGGGGACCGCGGCTTCGTGCTCGCCGTCGCCGGCGGGCCGGCGCTGACCGCCAAGACGACCCCGCGCCTGCGCGCGCTGGAGCTGTCCGGTCCCGCCGCCGCCCCGGTGCTGCGCGCCCCCGGCGCAGCGCCCGGCGACCTGGGTGCGGTGGCCCGCTTCCTCGGCGTGGACGCGCCCCTGGAGCTGCGCCCGGCGCCCGGCGGGGCGCGCCAGGTGGCCGCCGTGCACGTGGTCAGCACCCTGGAGCGCGACGACCCGGCCGCCGGGGACTCCTCCCGCGCCAACCTCGTCCTGCGCCCCGCGCCCGGCGCGCGCCCGCCGGCGCCCGCCCGGCTGGCGGGCTCGCTGCTGGAGGTCGGGCCGGTGCTGCTGCGCCTCGGTGAGCCGCCGCGGCACTGCGCCGGCTCCTTCGCCGAGGTGCTGCGCGGCGGGCGGGTGCGCACCGGCGACGCGGCGCGGCTGCTGGCGCGCGCCGACGGCGGGGGCGGGGCGCCCGGATAGAGTCGCGGGCGTGGAGCCCGCGCTCCACGGCCCTGACCGACGCACCCCCCGGAGGCACGCAGTGTCCGCCCAGCTCACCGTCACCCGTTCCGGCGCCTCCGCGCCCGCGACGACGGTGCAGGTCGCGGCGGGCACCACCGCCGCCGAGCTGTTCGCCGACGAGCGCGACGTCGTCGTCGCCCGCGTCAACGGCGAGCTGCGCGACCTCTCGCACCCGCTGGCCGACGGCGACGAGGTCGAGGGCGTCCTGATCACCTCCGAGGACGGCCTGGCCGTGCTGCGCCACTCCGCCGCCCACGTCGTGGCGCAGGCCGTGCAGCAGCACTTCCCCGCGGCCAAGCTGGGCATCGGCCCGCCGATCCGCGACGGCTTCTACTACGACTTCGACGTCGAGACGCCGTTCACCCCCGAGGACCTGAAGACCCTCGAGAGGACGGCGCAGCGCATCGTCAAGGAGGGCCAGCGGTTCGTGCGCCGCGAGGTCGGCGACGACGAGGCCCGCGCCGAGCTGGCCGGCGAGCCGTACAAGCTGGAGCTCATCGGCCTGAAGTCCAGCGCCGGCGACGCCGCCGAGGGCGCGGACGTCGAGGTCGGCGCCGGCGGGCTGACGATCTACGACAACGTCCGGCGCGACGGCACCGTGGCCTGGAAGGACCTGTGCCGCGGCCCGCACCTGCCCAGCACCCGCCTGATCGGCAACGGCTTCACCCTGCTGCGCTCGGCGGCGGCGTACTGGCGCGGCAGCGAGAAGAACCCGCAGCTGCAGCGCGTGTACGGCACCGCCTGGGCCAGCAAGGACGACCTGAAGGCCTACCAGGAGCGCCTGGCCGAGGCCGAGCGGCGCGACCACCGCCGCCTGGGCGCCGAGCTGGACCTGTTTTCCTTCCCCGACGAGATCGGCTCGGGGCTGGTGGTCTTCCACCCCAAGGGCGGCGTCGTCAAGCGCGTCATGGAGGACTACGTGCGCCGCCGGCACGTGGAGGAGGGCTTCGACTACGTCGGCACCCCGCACATCTCCAAGGGCGGGCTGTTCGAGACCTCCGGGCACCTGCCCTACTACGAGGACACGATGTTCCCGGCGATGGAGCTGGAGAACAGCAAGTACTACCTCAAGGCCATGAACTGCCCGATGCACAACCTGATCTTCCGCTCGCGGGGGCGCTCGTACCGGGAGCTGCCGCTGCGGTTCTTCGAGTTCGGGTCGGTGTACCGCTACGAGAAGAGCGGCGTCGTGCACGGCCTGACCCGCGTGCGCGGGCTCACCCAGGACGACTCGCACAGCTACGTCACCCCCGAGCAGGCCCCCGGGGAGATCAAGCACCTGCTGGACTTCGTCCTGGGCCTGCTGCGCGACTTCGGCCTGGACGACTACTACCTGGAGCTGTCCACCCGCGGGGACTCCGCGAAGTTCATCGGCAGCGACGAGGAGTGGGCCACCGCCACGGCCGTCCTGGAGACCGCCGCGCGCGAGACCGGCCTGGACCTGGTGCCCGACCCCGGTGGGGCGGCGTTCTACGGCCCGAAGATCTCCGTGCAGGCGCGCGACGCCATCGGCCGCACCTGGCAGATGTCGACGATCCAGTACGACTTCAACCAGCCCGCGCGCTTCGACCTGGAGTACACCGCCGCCGACGGCTCCAAGCAGCAGCCGGTGATGATCCACTCGGCGAAGTTCGGCTCCCTGGAGCGCTTCTTCGGCGTCCTCACCGAGCACTACGCCGGCGCCTTCCCGCCCTGGCTGGCCCCCGTGCAGGTCGTGGGCGTCCCCGTCGCCGACGCGCACGTCGAGCACCTGCGGGCGGTCGCCGCGCAGCTGCGCGAGCGCGGCGTGCGCGTGGAGGTCGACGCCTCCGACGACCGCATGCCCAAGAAGATCCGCACCTGGACCAAGCAGAAGGTGCCCTTCCTGCTCATCGCCGGCGCCGAGGACGTCGAGGCCGGCGCGGTCTCCTTCCGCTACCGCGACGGCAGCCAGGAGAACGGCGTGCCCGTGGCCGAGGCCGTCGCGAAGGTCGTCGACGCCGTCGAGCGGCGCGTGCAGGTCTGATGGCGGGCGTGGACGAGCCCGGCGCGGCGCCGGGGGTGGAGCCGGCCGCGGCCTTCGCCGGCGGCCCCGACGGCTTCGAGCGGCTGTGGACCCCGCACCGCATGGCCTACATCACGGGCGAGGAGAAGCCCGCCGACCCCGACGACGCGCGGCAGTGCCCGTTCTGCCGCGCCCCCTCGCGCACCGACGAGGAGGGCCTGGTGGTGCACCGCGGCGAGCGGGTGTTCGTCGTGATGAACCTCTACCCGTACAACCCCGGGCACCTGCTGGTGTGCCCGTACCGGCACGTGTCCTCCTACGTCGACCTCGACGCCGCCGAGCTGGCGGAGTTCACCGCCCTGACCCGCGCGGCCGTGTTCACCCTGCGCGCGGCCTCGAACCCCGCGGGGTTCAACGTGGGCATGAACCAGGGCGCCGTGGCCGGCGCGGGCATCGCCGCGCACCTGCACCAGCACGTCGTGCCCCGCTGGGCCGGCGACGCGAACTTCCTGCCGGTGGTGGCGCGCACCAAGGCGCTGCCGGAGCTGCTGGAGGACACCCGGCGGCGCCTGGCCGCGGCCTGGACCAGCACCGACCCGGCCGACCCGGCCGCCGGCGAGGGCTGAGGGGTGCTCGGCCGCAACGCCCGCACCTTCGCGGCCCGCGTCTTCACGCCCCCGGCCAGGCTGCTGCTGCGCCTGGGCGTCGACCCGGACGCGGTGACGATCGCCGGCACCGTCGGCGTGCTCGTCAGCGCCCTGGTGCTCTTCCCGCTGGGGCACCTGTTCTGGGGCTCGATCGCGGTGGCGTTCTTCGTGCTGTCCGACACCGTCGACGGCATCATGGCCCGCACCCTGGGCCGCTCCGGGCGCTGGGGCGCCTACCTGGACTCCACCCTGGACCGCTTCGGCGACGCCGCCGTCTTCGGCGGCCTGGTCGTGTGGTTCGCCCGCGGCGGCGACTCGCCCGCCACGGCCGGGCTGGCCCTGCTGTGCCTGGTGCTGGGCAGCCTGGTCTCCTACGCCAAGGCCCGCGCCGAGGGGCTGGGGTTCACCGCGGACGTCGGCATCGCCGAGCGCTCCGACCGCCTCCTCGCCGTCCTCACCGGCACCGCGCTCGTCGGCCTGGGGGTGCCGCTGCCGTTCCTGACGGTCGTGCTCGCCCTGCTCGCCGCCGCCAGCCTCGTCACGGTCGTGCAGCGCATGGCCGCCGTGCGGCGCCAGGCCACGGCCGGTGCCGCGGCCGCCCCCTCGCCCGGCGCGTGAGCGCCACCCGCGACGACCTCACCGCGGCCGGCTTCCGGCTGGCCTGGCGGCTCGTGCGCGCCGTGCCCGAACCGGCGGCGCTCGCGCTGGCCGAGCGCGCCGCCGACCGCGTCCACGCCCGCGGCGGGGCCCGCGTGGAGCAGCTGCGCGCCAACCTGCGCCGCGCCCGCCCCGGCGCTGCGCCGGACGAGCTGGACGCGCTGGTGCGCGAGGGGCTGCGCTCCTACGCCCGCTACTGGTGCGACGTCTTCCGGCTGCCGGGCTGGTCGCGCGAGCGCACCGTCGCCTCCGTGCGCGCCGTGGGCGACGGCCCGCTGCGCGAGCGGCTGAGCGCGGGCCGGGGCGTGGTGGTCTTCCTCGGCCACACCGGCAACTGGGACCACGCGGCGGCCTGGTCGGCGCTGGAGCTGGCGCCCGTCGTCACCGTCGCCGAGCGGCTGCGCCCGGAGGCGGTCTTCGAGGGCTTCCTCTCCTTCCGGCGCTCCCTGGGGATGGAGGTGCTGCCGCTGGGCGACCCCGGCACCTTCCCGACCCTGGTGCGCCGCGCCCGCGCCGGGGCGTTCGTGCCGCTGCTGGGCGACCGCGACCTGTCCGGCAACGGCGTGCCCGTGCGCTTCCTGGGGGAGCAGGTGCCCGTGGCCGCCGGCCCGGCCGCGCTGGCGCTGGCCTCCGGTGCCGCCCTGTTCCCCGCCTCGCTCTGGTACGAGGGGGCGCCCGGCCGGCCGCGCACCCTCGTCGTGGAGTTCGGCGCGGAGGTGCGGCGCCCGCCGGCCGACCCCGCCCGCGGCGCCCGGGCGGCCCGCGACGCGGCGGTGGCCGCCATGACGCAGGCGTGCGCGGACGCCGTGGCCGCGGGCGTGCGCGCCCACCCGCAGGACTGGCACGTCCTGCAGCCGCTGTTCGCCGACGACGTCGCGCGGGCCGCCCGGGCCGCCCGGGGGGAGCGCGGGGAGCGGGGGCGGCGGTGAGGATCGGGATCGTCTGCCCGTACTCCTTCGACGTGCCCGGCGGCGTGCAGTTCCACGTGCGCGACCTCGCCGAGCACCTCACCGGCCTGGGCCACCACGTGCGGGTCCTGGCCCCGGCCGACGACCCCGCCACGCTGCCGCCGTTCGCCGACGCCGCCGGCGGCGTCGTGGCGGTGCCCTACAACGGCTCGGTGGCCCGGCTGTCCTTCGGGCCGCTGACCGCCGCCCGGGTCCGGCGCTGGGTCGCCGACGGCGGCTTCGACGTGCTGCACGTGCACGAGCCGCTCTCCCCGAGCACCTCCCTGCTGGCGCTGTGGGCCGCCCAGCGCCCCGTCGTGGCGACCTTCCACACCGCCAACCTGCGCTCGCGGGCCATGCAGGCGGCGTTCCCGCTGCTGCGCCCCAGCCTGGAGAAGATCGCCGCGCGCATCGCCGTCAGCGAGGACGCCCGCCGCACCGTCGTCGAGCACGTCGGCGGCGACGCCGTGGTGGTGCCCAACGGGGTGTTCACCGAGCGCTTCGCCCGCGCCCCGCGCCGGCCGGAGTGGTGCGGCACGCCCGAGCGGCCCGTCGTGGCCTTCGTCGGCCGCCTCGACGAGCCGCGCAAGGGCCTGGGGGTGCTGTGCGAGGCCGTGCCCCGGGTGCGCGCGGCGCTGCCCGGCGCGCGCTTCCTCGTCGCCGGCCGCGGCGACGTCGAGGCCGCGCGCGCGACGCTGGCGGACCCCTCGGCGGTGGAGTTCCTCGGCGCCGTCGACGACGACGCCAAGCGCTCCCTGCTGGCCTCGGCCGACGTCTACCTGGCCCCGCACACCGGCGGGGAGAGCTTCGGCATCGTCCTGGTGGAGGCCCTGGCCGCCGGGGCCGCCGTCGTCGCCAGCGACCTGGGCGCCTTCCGGCGGGTCCTCGACGACGGCGCGCACGGGGTGCTCTTCCCCACCGGCGACGCCGCCGCCGCCGCCGGGGCGCTGCTCGGCCTGCTGGGCGACCCGGACCGGCGCGAGCGGCTGGCGCGCGCCGGGCAGCGCGCCGCGCGCCGCTACGACTGGGCGGCCGTGGGCGCCGACGTCCTGGCCGTCTACGAGACGGTGCGCACGGGCGAGGACGCGCACCGGCCCGGGGAGCAGCGCAGGGCCGGCGGGTGACGGCGCTGGCGTGGGCGCTGGCGGCCCTGCTCCTGCTCTGCCTGCTGGCCTGGTACCTGTCGGCCACGGCGCAGCGGCTGGACCGCCTGCACCGCCGGGTGGAGACGAGCCGGGCGGCGCTGGACGCGGAGCTGACGCGGCGGGCCTCGGCGGCGCTGGAGCTGGCCACCTCCGGCCTGCTGGACCCGGCGTCCTCGCTGCTGCTGGCCGACGCCGCCACCGCCGGCCTGGACGCCCCGCGCACGCCCGCGGCGCTGCGCGACGCCGCCGCCGCCGACGACGCGCAGCGCTGGCGCGCCGAGAGCGACCTCACCCGCGCCCTGGCCGCCGCCCTCCCCGCCCCCGGCGCGGACGACGGCGCGGACGACGGCGCGGACGGGGGTGCGGACGGGGGTGCGGACGGGGGTGCGCAGACCGGTGCGGAGGGCGGCGCCGCGCGGGTGCGCGACGCCGCGCGCCGGGTGGGCCTGGCGCGGCGCTTCCACAACGACGCCGTCGTGCAGGCGCGGCGCCTGCGGGCCAAGCGGCTGGTGCGCTGGGCGAGGCTGGCCGGGCACGCCCGCCTGCCCGAGACCGCCGACTTCGACGACGGCACCGAGGACGGAGCTCCGGGCGGGGGCGTCGCGACCGGCTCGTAGGATGACCCCCCAGGTCCGGGCGAGCCCGGAGCAGACCCCAGAGCAACCGCGAGGCGTGAGCACCGTGAGCACCGAGCAGAGCACCCGCAGCGCCGGGCACCCCGTCCCGCAGGCCGAGACCGCGGCCGGCGCCGGTCCAGCCGTCGGCACCGACCGCGTCAAGCGCGGCATGGCGGAGATGCTCAAGGGCGGCGTCATCATGGACGTCGTCACCGCCGAGCAGGCCAGGATCGCCGCCGACGCCGGCGCCGTGGCGGTCATGGCGCTGGAGCGCGTGCCCGCCGACATCCGCGCCGAGGGCGGCGTCTCGCGCATGTCGGACCCCGACATGGTGCAGTCGATCGTCGACGCGGTCTCCATCCCGGTGATGGCCAAGGCGCGCATCGGCCACTTCGTCGAGGCGCAGGTGCTGCAGTCCCTGGGCGTGGACTACGTCGACGAGTCCGAGGTCCTCACCCCCGCCGACTACGCGCACCACATCGACAAGCACGCCTTCACCGTGCCGTTCGTGTGCGGGGCCACCAACCTCGGCGAGGCGCTGCGGCGCATCACCGAGGGCGCGGCGATGATCCGCTCCAAGGGCGAGGCCGGCACCGGCGACGTCTCCAACGCGGTCACGCACATGCGCACCATCCGCGCCGAGATCAACCGGCTGCGCTCGATGGCCCCGGACGAGCTGTACGTGGCCGCCAAGGAGCTCGCCGCCCCCTACGAGCTGGTCCGCGAGGTCGCCGAGAAGGGGAAGCTGCCCGTCGTGCTGTTCACCGCCGGCGGCATCGCCACCCCGGCCGACGCGGCGATGATGATGCAGCTGGGCGCCGAGGGCGTCTTCGTCGGCTCGGGCATCTTCAAGTCCGGCGACCCCGTCAAGCGCGCCGAGGCCATCGTGAAGGCCACGACCTTCCACGACGACCCCGACATGATCGCCAAGGTCTCCCGCGGGCTGGGCGAGGCCATGGTCGGTCTGAACGTCGAGGCGATCCCGGAGCCGCACCGCCTGGCCACCCGCGGCTGGTGACCCGCTGACCGAGCACGACCCGCTGGGGCCCGAGTGGGGCACCGACCCCGACGGGACCCGTACCCGCAGCGCGGCCCGCGTCGTCGTCCTCGACGGCGCGGACCGCGTCCTGCTGGTGCGCGGCACCGACCCCACCGCCCCCGGCCGGGCGTGGTGGTTCACCGTGGGCGGCGGGCGCGCCGCGGGGGAGCCGGCCCGCGAGGCCGCCGCCCGCGAGCTGCTGGAGGAGACCGGCATGGTCGTCGCCCCCGCCGACCTGACCGGCCCGGTGTGGGTGCGCACCGCCGACTTCCCCTACCTGGGGCAGCCCTGCCGCCAGCACGAGGAGTTCTTCGTGCACCGCCCGGACGCCCCGGCGCAGCTGTCGCGCGAGCGGTGGACGCCCCTGGAGCTGGCCACCCTGACCGACGTGCGCTGGTGGACCCCGGAGGAGCTGGCCGGCACCGCCGAGACCGTGTACCCCGCCGGGCTGGCGGGGCTGCTGGCCGAGCTGCTGGCCGAGCTGCCCGCACCGCCCGGGCGCTGGGCGGGCCCACCCCGGCGCATCGGCTGAGCCGCGCGGCCCTACCCTCGCCCCCGTGGTGCGCGACGAGCCCGTGATCGGTGTGCTGGCCCTGCAGGGCGACGTGCGCGAGCACGTGGCGGCCCTGACGGCCGGCGGGGCGCGCGCGGTGACGGTGCGCCGCGAGGGCGAGCTGGACGCGGTGGACGGCCTGGTGCTGCCCGGCGGGGAGTCCACCACCATCGACCGCCTGCTGCGCGCCTTCGAGCTGCACGGGCCGCTGCGCGAGCGCATCGCGCAGGGGCTGCCCGTGTACGGCTCGTGCGCGGGCATGATCCTGCTGGCCGACCGCGTCCTGGACGGCGCGGCGGACCAGCGCACCCTCGGCGGTCTGGACGTCACCGTGCGCCGCAACGCCTTCGGCCGGCAGGTGCAGAGCTGGGAGGAGGACCTGCCCGTCGAGGGCGTCACCGGCGACGGCGGGCCCGTGCGGGCCGTCTTCATCCGCGCCCCCTGGGTGGAGGAGGCCGGTGAGGGCGTGCGGGTCCTCGCCCGCGTGGGCTCCGGCCCGGCCGCGGGTAGGATCGTCGCAGTGCGTTCCGGCGATCTGCTGGCGACGTCGTTCCACCCGGAGATCACCGGGGACGACCGGGTGCACCGCTACTTCGTGGAGCTCGTGCGAGACCGGCTCCGCGGACGGGGGCACGAGGAGCGGCGCGGCTTGGGGTCGGCGGGCAGCCCACGGGGCAGTTGACGAGTCAGCGAGCGAACGGCGGAGGGAACAGCAATGTCCGGCCACTCCAAGTGGGCGACGACCAAGCACAAGAAGGCCGTCGTCGACGCCAAGCGCGCCAAGAGCTTCGCTCGGCTGATCAAGAACATCGAGGTCGCGGCCCGCACCGGCGGGGGTGACCCGGCGGGCAACCCCACGCTCTACGACGCCATCCAGAAGGCGAAGAAGACCTCCGTGCCCGCGGACAACATCGAGCGCGCCGTCAAGCGCGGCTCGGGCGCCGAGGCCGGCGGGGCCGACTGGCAGACGATCATGTACGAGGGCTACGGCCCCAACGGCGTGGCGCTGCTCATCGAGTGCCTCACCGACAACAAGAACCGCGCGGCCATGGAGGTGCGCACGGCCATGACCCGCAACGGCGGGTCCATGGCCGACCCGGGCAGCGTGGCGTACATGTTCAGCCGCAAGGGCGTCGTCGTCATCGGCAAGGAGGGCACCGGCCTCACCGAGGACGACGTCCTGACCGCCGTCCTGGAGGCCGGGGCCGAGGAGGTCACCGACCAGGGCGACACCTTCGAGGTCGTGTGCGAGCCGACCGACCTGGTGGCCGTGCGCGAGGCGCTGCAGGCCGCCGGCATCGACTACGACTCCGCCGACGCCAGCTTCGTGCCCAGCGTGCAGGTGCCCCTGGACGCCGAGGGCGCCGCGAAGGTCTTCCGGCTCGTCGACGCCCTCGACGACTGCGACGACGTGCAGAACGTCTTCGCCAACTACGACGTCTCCGACGACGTCATGGCCGCCCTCGAGGACGCCTGAGCGGCACCGCCGCCCGCTGAGCGCGCCGGGCCCCGCCCGGCGCGCGCGGCCCGCTGCCACGGCCCCCGCCCCGCACCGTGCGAGGGTGGGGGCCGTGCGCGTCCTCGCCGTCGACCCAGGTCTCACCCGCTGCGGGCTGGGGGTGGTGGAGTCCCCCGGCGCGGGGGGCCGGCGCGTGCGCATGGTCGCCGTCGGGGTGGTGCGCACCCCGGCCGACGAGCCGGTGCCCGCCCGCCTGCTCGCCGTGGCCGAGGGGCTGGAGCGCTGGCTGGACGAGCACGAGCCGGACGTGGTGGCCGTGGAGCGGGTCTTCGCCCAGGCCAACGTGCGCTCGGTGATGGGCACCGCCCAGGCCGCGGGCCTGGTGATGGTCGCCGCCGCCCGGCGCGGGCTGCCGGTGGCGATGCACACCCCCAGCGAGGTCAAGGCCGCCGTCACCGGCTCGGGCCGCGCCGACAAGGAGCAGGTGACCGCGATGGTCACGCGCATCCTGGGCCTGGACGCCCCGCCCCGGCCCGCCGACGCCGCCGACGCCCTCGCGCTGGCGCTGTGCCACCTGTGGCGCGGCGCGGGCACCACGCGCCTGGAGGCCGCCGCGCACGCCGCCCTGGTCACCGGGCGCCGCAACTCCTACGCGGAGGCGGCGCGGGCAGCGGCCCGGCGCCCGGTGGGCCGCCCGCGCTGAGGCGCGGCCCGGCCCACCGGCGGTCAGCCCCGGCGGTCAGCCCCGGCGGTCAGCCCCGGCGGTCAGCCCCGGCGGTGCGGCAGCGTCGCCGCCAGGGTCAGCGCCAGCGCCACGGCGTCCTCGGCGAGCGCGGCCTCCACGTCCGGCACGCGCTGCCCGGCCCAGGCGCGCCACGCCGCCCCGGCGTGCGAGCCCGCCAGGGCCCCGGCCGCACCGGCCAGGGCGGGCAGCAGCGTGCGCGCGTGCTCGCGGCGGGCCAGCACCGCGCCCCCCGCGAAGCCGGAGACCAGCCGCGCCGGCAGGCCGGCGGCGCTGAGCCGGCTGGGGGTGGAGGGCAGCTTGTCGGCGACGAGCTCCCCGCCCAGGGCCAGGGTGCTGAGCACCGCGGCGGGCGCCCCGCCGGGCAGCGCGCGGGTCCCGGCGGACAGCAGCGCCGGGCCGGCCAGGCCCAGGGTGCTGCGCCCGCCGGCGGCCACGCCCAGCAGCGCGCTGCGCACCACCAGGCCCGCCGAAGCGCGCGAGGGCGTCCGCGCGCCCCGCGGGCCGACGCGCCCGCCGTGACCGCCGAGGGAGGGCAGGTCCACGATCGTCGCGCGCTCGTGCGCGGCCGGCGGGTCCAGCGCGCGCAGCGCCGCGTGCGTGGTCAGCCCGTACGCCAGGTGCGGCAGCGCGTCGGAGACCCAGTCCTGCGCCGTCCAGGTGCGCAGGTCCGTCACGCCGAGGGCGTGCGCGGGCAGGTCGCTGGCCGCCATGGCCAGCGCGCCGGTGACGACGCCGCCCAGCCCGGCGGGCATGCGCAGCCCGGCGGCGCGGGTCAGGCCCACCAGCTTGCCCACGCCCACCCCGGCCGCGTAGCCGGACAGGGCGCCCAGGGCGGTGGTGCGGTGCTCGAGCTCGGCGCCGCGGCCGCCGACCGGGCGGCCCAGCCGCTCGGCCAGCGCGGTCGCCGTCCGCTCGGGCACGGTGCTCGGCGCCCGGCCGCGCACGGCCATGTCGCCGTAGGTGACGGCGTTCAGGACGGTGGTGCCGGCGGCACCGGCCACGGCGCCGGCGAGGACCGTGTGGACCGGGCGGCGCGGGCGCGGGGAGCGTGTTCGGGTCACCGCGCCACTGTCCTGCCGTCCCGGGCGCTCGGCCACTCGGCGGCCGGGCCCGGGACGGCGCGGGGGTCAGCGCACGTGCTCGCGCAGGAACGCGGTGGTGCGCCCCCAGGCCAGCTCGGCGGACTCGCGGCGGTAGTTGGGCCGCTCGTCGTTGTAGAAGGCGTGCGGGGCCGGGTACACCTCGAAGCGGGCGTCCACCCCGGCCTGCTCGCGCAGGCGCTGCTCGGTGGCGCGCACGGCGTCCAGGGGCACGGAGGCGTCCTCCTCGCCGAAGTGGCCCAGCACCGCGGCCCGCACCCCGGAGAAGTCGGTGTCCGGGCCGGGCACGCCGTACCAGGGCACGGCCGCGCCGATCCGCTCGCCCTGCTGCGCCGCGAGCGTCAGCACGAACGCCCCGCCCATGCAGAAGCCGACGGCGCCGACGGTGGAGGAGGTGGTCTCCGGCCGCTGCAGCAGGTACGTCACCGCGCCGGCGAGGTCGCGGGCGGCGCGCTCGGGGGGCAGCTCGACGAGGAAGCGCCGGGCCTCCTCGGAGTCGTGGGTGGTGCGCCCGCCGTACAGGTCGGGGGCCAGGGCGACGAAGCCCTCGGCGGCGAGGCGGTCGACGATGCCGGCGACGTGGTCGGTCAGGCCCCACCACTCCTGCACGACGACGACGCCGGGACCGCTGCCGGAGTCCGGCACCCGCAGGTAGCCGTGCGCGTGCCCGCTCTCGGAGGCGGAGTCGAAGGTGACGTTCTGACGGGGGTTGGCGTGCTGCTCGTGGCTCACGGCACCCGATCGTGCCCGGTGCCGCCGCGCGCCGCGCGGGGGGTGTCGCCGCCCCTGGTTAGCCTTCGCTCGTACAGGTGTTCGCGCGGGCTGCGTCCCGCGCCGGGGCTGGAGGTCGTGTGATCGCGTCGGTGCGCGGGCGGGTGCTCGCGGTGCGGCTGGACTCGGCGGTCGTCGAGGTCGGCGGGGTGGGGCTGCTCGTGCACGCCGCCCCCGCCACCCTGGCGGCGCTGCGCGTCGGCGAGGAGGGCTCGCTGGCCACGAGCACGGTGGTGCGCGAGGACTCCCTGACGCTGTTCGGGTTCGCCGACGCCGACGAGCGCGAGGTCTTCGAGGTCCTGCAGACCGTCTCCGGCGTGGGCCCGCGCCTGGCGCTGGCGATGCTGGCGGTGCACCGCCCCGACGGCCTGCGCGCCGCCGTGGCCGCCGAGGACCACGCGGCGCTGGTGCGGGTGCCGGGCATCGGCAAGAAGGGCGCGCAGCGCATCTGCCTGGAGCTGGGGGACCGGCTGGGGCCGCCGCTCGGCGCGCCGGGGGCCCCGCCCGCCGCGGCGCCCGCGGCCGACGACGACGCCCGCCGCCGGCAGGTCGTCGACGCCCTGGTCGGGCTGGGCTACCCGCTCAAGCAGGCCGGGGACGCCGTGGACGCGGTGGTGGAGCAGGACGCGGACGGCACCCCGGACGTGCCGGCCGTGCTGCGGGCGGCGCTGCGCCACCTGTCGGGACGCTGAGGGGGAGGGGGAGGGGCACGTGAGCGAGCGGATCGTCACCCAGGGGGCCGACGAGGGCGAGCGCGCCGCCGAGTCGGCGCTGCGCCCGCACGGGCTGGACGAGTTCGTCGGCCAGAAGGTGGTGCGCGAGCAGCTGTCCCTGGTGCTCGACGCGGCCAGGGCGCGCGGCGGCACCAGCGACCACGTCCTGTTCTCCGGCCCGCCCGGCCTGGGCAAGACGACCCTGGCGATGATCGTCGCCTCGGAGATGGGCGCGCCGCTGCGCCAGTCCAGCGGCCCGGCGATCCAGCACGCCGGGGACCTCGCCGCCGTGCTCAGCTCCCTGGACGAGGGCGAGGTGCTCTTCCTCGACGAGATCCACCGCATGGCGCGCCCGGCGGAGGAGATGCTCTACATGGCCATGGAGGACTACCGCGTCGACGTCGTCGTCGGCAAGGGGCCCGGGGCCACCGCCATCCCGCTGGAGCTGCCGCGGTTCACCCTCGTGGGCGCCACCACCCGCGCCGGCCTGCTGCCGGCGCCCCTGCGCGACCGCTTCGGCTTCACCGGCTACCTGGACTTCTACACCCCCGAGGAGCTGGTGCAGGTGCTGCGCCGCTCGGCCGCGCTGCTGGGGGTGCAGCTGACCGCGGAGGGCGCCGCCGAGATCGGCCGGCGCTCGCGCGGCACCCCGCGCATCGCCAACCGCCTGCTGCGGCGGGTGCGCGACTGGGCGCAGGTGCGCGGCTCGGGGCTGGTGGACCGCCACGCGGCGCGCGCCGCGCTGGAGGTGTACGAGGTCGACGAGCGAGGCCTGGACCGGCTGGACCGGTCGGTGCTGGACGCGCTGTGCCGCCGCTTCGGCGGCGGGCCGGTGGGCCTGTCGACGCTGGCGGTCGTGGTGGGCGAGGAGGCCGAGACCGTCGAGACGGTCGCCGAGCCCTTCCTGGTGCGCGAGGGGCTGCTGGGGCGCACCCCGCGCGGGCGGGTGGCGCTGCCGGAGACGTGGGCGCACCTGGGGCTGACCCCGCCGCGCGACGCGCCCTGGCAGCTGCCGCCGGAGCCGGAGGGGGCCGGCGCCGACCCCGCCGAGGGTCCCGGGACGGTCTGAGGCCGACCGCCGGATCGGCCCGCGGATCGACCGCGGGACCGGCCGCGTCGCTGTCCAGGGCCGTCCGGGTGACCCGTCTAGACTGCGCGGGCGGGTCGGGCGACCGGCGCCGGCCGGGGCGAGGAACCCGCGGCGGGTGCCTGCCGTTGGCCCGCCGTGCCGGCACGAGGCCGGCGCGGGCGCCGGTGAGCCGTCGAACCCACCGGTGCGGAGAGGGATGTCGTGGGTGGTGGCGGCGGTAGCCAGCTGATCTTCCTGGTGCTGATGATCGCCCTGCTGGTCTTCATGTTCAGCCGGACGCGCAAGCAGCAGCGGGCGCAGCTGGAGATGCAGAGCAGCGTCGGGCCGGGCGCGGAGGTCATGACGTCCTCGGGGACCTACGGGACGGTCGTCGCCGTCGACGGCGACGTGGTGACCCTGGAGATCGCCCCGGGCGTGCGCACCCGCTGGGCGCGCCGCGCCGTGGCCCGCGTCGTGACCCCGGCGCTCGCCGGTGCCGACGGGGCGCCGGGCGCGACCGCCGCCGGTCAGGCCGGCGGCCTGGACCTGCGCAAGGACGTCGCCGAGGGCGACGGCCCCGCGGACGGCGGTGCGCCGCGGCCCTGAGGCTCCGTCCGCCGATCCCCCGTCCCCGTGCACAGCGGTGACTGGTAAGACGGCACCTGTCCACGAAGAGTGACAAGCTTGCGTCCACCGGGTGACGACCGTCACCCGGTGAGCGCCGTCCCGAGGTACCCAGTGTCCAACGACAGGCCCCCGCGCGTGCGCCGAGGCGCACCCATCCGCCGACCCCGCCCCGGCCGCTTCCTGGTCCTGCTGGTCCTGCTGACCGCGCTCGTCTTCGGCGCCGTCGGCGCCGGCTCGATCTGGGGGGCCGCGCGGTGGGCGCCGGGTCTGGCCCTCGACCTCGAGGGCGGCACCCAGGTGGTGCTCACCCCGCGCGCCGTCGGCGGCGGCGAGGTCGACAGCGAGCAGGTGCAGCGCGCCGCGAACATCATCCGCCAGCGCGTCGACGCCACCGGGCTGTCCGAGTCGCAGGTGCAGGTGCAGGGCGGGCAGAACATCTCGGTGTCCATCCCCGGGCAGGCCAGCCGCGAACAGCTCGACCTCATCGCCCGCTCCGCGCAGCTGCGCATGCGCGTGGTGCTCTTCGCCGAGCCGGTCGCCCCGCCCGCCGCCCCGGCGCCCACGGGCGCCCCCACCGACGGCGCGACGCCCACCGACGGGGCCACGCCCACCGACGGCGCGACGCCCGCCCCGACCGACGGCGCCGCCCCGACCGACGGCGCCGCCCCCGCCGACGGCGCGACGGCCTCCCCGGCGGCGACCCCCGAGCCCACGCAGAGCGCCGACGGCGCCGCCGCGCCGGCGGCCCTGCAGCAGGCCGGCGCCGTCCCGACGGAGACCACCGCGCCCGCGGAGACCGCCGCGCCCGCGGAGACCGCCGCGCCCGCGGACCCGGCGGTGCCGGCGGAGCCCGCCGCGCCGGCCACCCCGCCCTCGCTGGCCGACATCGCCACCCCGGCGCCCACCCCGGGCCCGGGCCAGCCGAGCCAGACGCCCAGCCCGGCCCCGACCGACGCCAGCGACGACGCCTGGCTGTCCAGCCCCGGCCTGGTGGAGGTGTTCCAGAACCTGGACTGCACCGACCCGGCCCAGCGCACCGGCGGCCTCGTCGACGACCCGGCCCTGCCGCTGGTCACCTGCAGCCAGGACGGCACCGAGAAGTACGTGCTCGGCCCGGCCGAGCTCGAGGGCACCCAGCTGACCAACGCCACCGCGGCCCAGGCGCGCAACTCGCAGGGCTACGCGACCGGCGGCTGGACCGTGCAGCTGTCCTTCAACGCCAGCGGCGACGACGCCTTCGAGGCGCTCACCGCGCGCATCTCGCAGCTGAGCGACCCCAAGAACCGCTTCGCCGCCGTCCTGGACGGCCTCGTCGTCACCGCCCCGGTGGTCAGCCAGACCATCGCCACCGACCCGGAGATCACCGGCAACTTCACGCAGGCCAGTGCCGACGCGCTGGCGCAGCAGCTGAAGTTCGGCGCCCTGCCGCTGTCGTTCGTGCCGCAGACCGAGGACCAGATCTCCGCCACCCTGGGCGAGGACCAGCTGCGCAACGGCCTCATCGCGGGCCTGGTCGGCCTGGTGCTCGTCGTGGCGTACTCGTTCGTGCAGTACCGCGGCCTGGCGCTGGTGACCGTCGGCAGCCTGCTGCTGGCGGCCGCGCTGAACTACGGCGTGCTGCTGCTGCTGAGCTGGCTGCAGGGCTTCCGCCTGAGCCTGGCCGGCGTCGCCGGTCTCATCGTCGCGATCGGCACCACCGCCGACTCGTTCATCATCTACTTCGAGCGCGTGCGCGACGAGATCCGCGACGGGCGCATCCTCACCTCCGCCGTGGAGGCCGGCTGGCACCGGGCGCGGCGCACGATCCTCATCTCCGACGCGGTGACGCTGTTGTCGGCGGTCGTGCTGTTCGTCCTGGCCACCGGCAACGTGCGCGGCTTCGCCTACACCCTGGGCATCAGCACGCTCGTCGACGTGGTCGTGGTCATGCTGTTCACCCACCCGGTGGTCGCGCTGCTGGCGCGCACGAAGTTCTTCGGCGGCGGGCACAAGTGGTCCGGCTTCGACCCCGAGCACCTCGGCTCGGTCGTGGCGCGCCACGCGCTGCACAGCGGGGTGCGCCGCCCGACGGTCGCCGAGCGGCGCGCCGCGGAGCGCGCCGCCGGCGGGACCGGTGCGGGTGCGGACGGCGCGGACGGCGGCACCGCCGCGGACCGCGCGGACGGGGAGCAGGCGCGCACCGGCGGGGCCGGTGCGGCGGACGACAGGAGCGACGCCTGATGGGCATGGCAGCACTGGGCAACCGGCTCTACACCGGTGAGTCCTCCTACGACTTCGTCGGCAAGCGCAAGCTGTGGTTCCTCATCGCCCTGGCCTGCGTGGTGGTCTCCGCGCTGCTGCTGGTCAAGCCGGGCCTGACCTTCGGCATCGAGTTCGAGGGCGGCTCGCAGTTCCGGGTGACCGGCTCCACCGACCAGGAGGCGGCCCGCGAGGCCGTCGAGTCGGTCGTGCCGGGCGCGGTGCCCGAGGTGACGCAGGTCGGCGGCAACGGCGTGCGCGTGCAGACCGAGACGCTGAGCACCGCCCAGCTCGACGAGATCCGCCAGTCCCTGGCCGAGCGGACCGGCGTGCCGCTGGAGAGCGTCACGTCCTCCACCGTCGGGCCCAGCTGGGGCGCGGACGTGACGAACAAGGCGCTCACCGCGCTGGTGATCTTCTTCGTCCTCGTCTCGGTCATCATGGCGCTGTACTTCCGCACGTGGACGATGGCGCTGGCCGCGATGGCCGCCCTCGTGCACGACCTCGTCATCACCGTCGGGGTGTACGCCCTCGTCGGCTTCGAGGTGACGCCGGCGACGGTCATCGGGTTCCTGACGATCCTGGGGTACTCCCTCTACGACACCGTCGTGGTCTTCGACAAGGTGCGCGAGAACACCACCGAGGCGTTCACCAAGCGCGACCGCTCCTTCGCGCAGGCCGCCAACCTCGCGGTCAACCAGACCGTCGTGCGCTCCGTGAACACCACGGTCGTGGCGCTGCTGCCGGTCGCGGCGATCCTCTTCATCGGCGACCTGCTGCTGGGCGCGGGCACGCTGCGCGACATCAGCCTGGCGCTGTTCGTCGGCACCCTGGTCGGCGCGTACTCCTCGATCTTCGTGGCGACGCCGCTGCTGGTGGCGCTGCGCTCGCGCGAGGCGGGCGTGCGCGCCCTGGACGCCGAGGTGCGCGAGCGGGCCGCGGGCACCGCGCCCGCCGGCGGGGCCACGGCCGCCTCCGCGGCCGGGGGAGCCGCGTGAGCGGGCCGCAGCCGGTGGTGCCCGACGCCGGGGCGGTCTCCGCTCTGGTGGACGCGGGGCTGCGCACCGTGGCGGACTTCCCCCGCCCGGGCGTGCAGTTCAAGGACATCACGCCCCTGCTGGCCGACGCCGCCGCCTTCGCGGCGGTGGTGGCCGCCCTGGGCGGCCTCGCGCGCGCGGTGGGCGCCGAGGCCGTGGCCGGCGTCGAGGCGCGCGGCTTCATGCTCGCCGCTCCCGTGGCCGAGCGGTGCGGGCTGGCGTTCTGGCCGGTGCGCAAGGCCGGCAAGCTGCCCGGCCCGGTCCTGCGCCGCGAGTACGCGCTGGAGTACGGCACCGCGGCGGTCGAGCTGCGCGGCGACCTGGTGCGCCCGGGGCAGCGGGTCCTCGTCCTCGACGACGTGCTGGCCACCGGCGGGACCGCGCGGGCCGCGTGCGAGCTGGTCGAGGAGGCCGGGGCGCACGTGGCGGCCGTGGCGGTGCTGCTGGAGCTGGCCGAGCTGGGCGGGCGCGCGCAGCTCGGCGACCGCCCCGTGGTCGCCCTGCGCACCTCCTGAGGCGCCGCGCGCCCCCGGCGCGCCCCGCCGCGTCACCGCGCGGGGCCGCGGGCTCCTAGACTGGGCCTCCGCGGACGGGAGGAACGCCATGGCGGACGGCACGGGCACTGAGGGCCGAGCGGTGGAGACGCGCCCGGCGGTGCCCGACGGTGCCGCCGACGCCCTCCCCGGCGCGCAACCGAGCGCCGCGCCCGCTCCCTCGTCGGTCCTGCCCGCCCCGGGCGCCGGCTCGCACCCGGCCCCGGTCAGCCGGCCCGCCGGTCCCGAGCGCCGGCGCACCGGCGAGCGCACCCGCCAGGGCGGGGAGGTGGCGCACACCGGGCCGGTCACGGCCAGCCGGATGCTCTCGCGGCTGGCGCGCTTCGGCCAGCACCGGCAGTCCAACGTCTCCCCGGTGCTGGAGCCGCTGCTGCGCACGGTCCGCGTGACGCACCCCAAGGCCGACCTCAGCGTCGTCGAGCGCGCCTTCGACCGCGCCGAGAACGCCCACGACGGCCAGCGCCGCAAGAGCGGCGACCCGTACATCACCCACCCCGTCGCGGTGGCCACGATCCTCGCCGAGCTGGGCATGACGCCCTCCACGCTGGCCGCGGCCCTGCTGCACGACACGGTGGAGGACACCGACTACTCGCTGGCGGACCTGCGCCGGGAGTTCGGCGACGAGATCGCCCAGCTCGTCGACGGCGTCACCAAGCTCGACAAGGTCACCTACGGCGAGGCCGCGCAGTCCGAGACCGTCCGCAAGATGATCGTGGCGATGGCCAAGGACATCCGCGTCCTGGTCATCAAGCTCGCCGACCGCCTGCACAACGCCCGCACCTGGCGCTACGTGCCGGCCGCCTCGGCGGAGAAGAAGGCCCGCGAGACGCTGGAGATCTACGCGCCCCTGGCGCACCGGCTGGGCATGAACACGATCAAGTGGGAGCTGGAGGACCTGGCGTTCGCCACGGTCTACCCCAAGCGCTTCGACGAGATCGTGCGCCTGGTGGCCGACCGCGCCCCGGCGCGCGAGGAGTACCTCGCCGGGGTGCGCACCCAGATCGAGGACGACCTCAAGAGCGCCCGGGTGCGCGCCACGGTCACCGGCCGGCCCAAGCACTACTACTCGATCTACCAGAAGATGATCGTGCGCGGGCGCGACTTCGCGGAGATCTACGACCTCGTGGGCGTGCGGGTCCTGGTGGACTCCGTGCGCGACTGCTACGCGGTCCTCGGCGCCCTGCACGCGCGGTGGAACCCGGTCCCGGGCCGGTTCAAGGACTACATCGCGATGCCCAAGTTCAACATGTACCAGTCGCTGCACACGACGGTCATCGGGCCCGAGGGCAAGCCCGTCGAGATCCAGATCCGCACCTTCACGATGCACCGCCGCGCCGAGTACGGCGTGGCGGCGCACTGGAAGTACAAGGACGACCCCAACGCCACCGGCGGCAAGCGCGACAACGAGATGGACTGGCTGAAGTCCGTCGTCGACTGGCAGCGCGAGTCGCCCTCCAGCGAGTTCCTCGACGACCTGCGCTTCGAGATCAACGCCGGTCAGGTGTTCGTCTTCACCCCCAAGGGGGACGTGCGCGAACTGCCCGCGGGCTCCACGCCGGTGGACTTCGCCTACGCGGTGCACACCGAGGTGGGGCACCGCACCATGGGCGCCCGGGTCAACGGCCGCCTCGTGCCGCTGGACTCCACCCTCGACAACGGCGACCTGGTGGAGGTCTTCACCTCCAAGGCCGACGGCGCCGGCCCCAGCCGGGACTGGCTGCAGTTCGTCAAGTCCCCGCGGGCGCGCAACAAGATCAAGCAGTTCTTCTCCAAGGAGCGCCGCGAGGAGGCCATCGACCTCGGCAAGGACGAGATCGCGCGCGCCATGCGCAAGCAGCACCTGCCGCTGCAGCGCCTGATGTCGCACGACTCGCTGCTGGCCGTGGCGCGCGAGCTGAACCTCGCCGACGTGTCCGCGCTCTACGCGGCGGTGGGGGAGAAGCACGTCTCCGCCCAGCACGTGGTGGAGAAGCTCATCGTCGCCGTCGGCGGCGAGGCGGCCGTGGAGGAGGACCTCGCCGAGGCCACCACGCCGGGGGTGCCGCGCACCGGGCGCGCGGGCGGGGACGCCGGCATCGTCGTCAACGGCAGCGACGACGTGTGGGTCAAGCTCGCCAAGTGCTGCACGCCGGTGCCCACCGACGACATCGTCGGCTTCGTCACCCGCGGCGCGGGGGTGTCGGTGCACCGGCAGGACTGCGAGAACGTCGCGCGGCTGCGCCGTGAGCCCGAGCGCATCGTCGACGTGGAGTGGGGCTCCACCGGCGCCACCTCCACCGGGTCCCGGTTGTTCCTGGTGCAGATCCAGGTGGAGGCCCTGGACCGGGCGCGGCTGCTGTCGGACGTCACGCGGGTGCTCTCCGACAACCACGTCAACATCCTGTCCGCCACCGTCAGCACCAGCCGCGACCGCGTGGCGGTCTCGAAGTTCTCCTTCGAGATGGCCGAGCCGAACCACCTCGGGCACGTGCTCAGCGCGGTGCGCCGCGTGGACGGCGTGTTCGACGCCTACCGCGTCTGACGCGGGCGCCGTCACGGCGCCACCGCCGCCCCGCCGTCCGCGGGCGCGGCCAGCGCGCGGCGGGCGGAGCGCACGTTCGCCCGCCCGCGGGCGCGCTGCGCGGCCAGCTCCACGTCGCGGCCGCGCAGCCCGCTGGCGGCCAGCAGCCGGCGCAGCTGCGCGGCCCGGCGCGGTTCGGCCCGCGCGACGTCCAGCAGCGTGCGGGCCGGCGAGCTGAGCGCCAGGCCCGCCACGTGCACGACGTCCTCCGCGTCCAGCCGGGCGCGCGAGGCCAGCAGCCGCACCCCGCCGCGGGCGGGGTGGCGCGCCGCGGTGCGCCGCACCAGGTGCACCTGCGCCGGTGCCGGCAGCGGCGCCCCCACGTGCACCCACGCCGCGGCCGCCCCGACGACCACGGCGTCCCCGGGCACCAGCAGCGCCAGCGCGCGCGCCCGGGCGGCGGCGTCCACGCGCACCCCCGCCCCCACCACGACGTCCCCCACCAGGCGCTGCAGCAGCCCCTCGCGCACGTCGCGGGCCACGGCGGCCCGTGCGGCGGCGGTGGCGGCGGGCCGCCACGGCCGGGCCGGGTCCGGGCACCGCCCGCGCGCCAGCAGCTCACCCAGCCAGGTGGGCTCGCCGGTGGCGGTGCGCCCCGGGGCGCTGGACGCGGGTGCGGTGGGCGCGGGGGCGGGTGCGGGGGCGGGTGCGGCGGTGGTGGGCACCGGCGCAGTCGACCGCACCGGTGCGCCGCCGCGCCGCACCGGGGTGCGGGGTTGTGGACGACGAGCGCGCGCGAGCACCTGTGGGCACCGACGCGCCCGTGCCGCACGGGGCCCCGCGCGCGGCAGTGCCGCACGAGACCCCCACCGCGCCGGACCCCACCGGTGCGAGACGGCACGAGGCGCGGGGGTCGCACCCCCGCGCCTCGTGCCGTGCGCGCCCCGCAGGCACCCGGAGCGCCTCGTCGGCCCCGGGTCGGCCCGCGGTCAGCCCCTGCTCAGCGACCCTCGCGCAGCGTGGCCTGGGCCGCGTCCAGCCAGGCGCGCCGCGCGCGCAGCGCCTCCTCGGCGCGGGCCAGGGCCCGGGCGTCGCCGCGGGCGCGGGCCTTCTCCACGTCCGCCTCGAGGTCGCGGATGGCGGACTCGAGCTGGCTGGCCAGGCCGCCGGCGCGGGCCTTGGCCTCCGGGTTGCTGCGCGACCAGCGGGCCTGCTCGGCGTCGCGCACCGCGGTCTCCACCGCCCGCAGGCGGCCCTCGACCCGGTTGAGGTCCCCGCGCGGCACCTTGCCGGCCTCCTCCCAGCGGTCCTGGATGCTGCGCAGCGCCGCCTTGGCCGCGCCCAGGTCCTTGATCGGCAGGAGCGCCTCGGCCTCGACGAGCAGCTCCTCCTTGACGGCGAGGTTGCCGCGGAACTCCTCGTCCACCTGGTCGTTGGCGGCGCTGCGGGCGGCGAAGAAGACGTCCTGGGCGGCGCGGAAGCGCTCCCACAGGGCGTCGTCGTCCTTGCGGCCCAGCCGGCCCGCGGCCTTCCAGCGGTCCATGAGGTCGCGGTACGCCGAGGTGGTCTCGCGCCAGTCGGTGGAGGTGGACAGCGCCTCGGCCTCGGCCACCAGCGCCTCCTTCTCCGAGCGCACGCCGGCGCGCTGCTCGCCGAGCGCGGCGAAGTGGTGCCGGCGCATCTTGTCGAAGGCGCTGCGGGCGTGGCTGAACCGCTTCCACAGCTCGTCCTCGCTGCGCTTGTCCAGCCGGCCCTCGCGCTGGGCGGCCTTCCACTCCTCGAACAGGGTGCGCAGGCGCTCGCCGGAGGCCCGCCACTGCACCTTCTCGGGGTCCTGCCCCGCGATGGACTCGGCCTCCTCCACGATGGCCACGCGCCCGGCGCGCAGCCGCTCGCGGTTGGCGGCGCGGGCCCGGTCGGCCGCCGCGCGCGCCTCGTCGGCCACGGTCGCCAGCGCCTCCACGCGCGCGGTCAGGCCGTCCAGGTCGCCCACGGCGCGGGTCTCGGCCAGCGCGGTGCGCAGGGCCGCGACGCCGCTGACGATGTCCTTGCCGGCCAGCTCGGTGCTGCGCAGCCGCTGGTCGAAGAGGTCGACCTGCGCCACCAGCTCCTCGTACTTGCGCACGAAGTAGGCCAGCGCCTCCTCCGGCGTGGCGTCGGGGTACTGCCCGACCTCGTGCTCGCCGTCGGCGCGGCGCACCCACACGGTGCCGTTCTCGTCCACGCGCCCGAAGGCGGCCGCGGCCGCGCGGTCCACGGACGTGGTGTGCGGGACCTCCGCGGCGGGCGGCTCGGCGGCCGGGTCGTCCGGCAGCGCGCGCGGCGCCGGCGGCACGGGCCGCGGCGCGGGGCGACCGGCCACGCTGGCGGGCGAGGGGCGCACCGGCACCTGCACGGCCGCGGGCTCCGCCGTCTCGGTGGCCGGCTCGCCGGCCTCCCCGCTCCCCGGGGCCTGCTGGGCGTCCGGGGCGTCCGGGGCGTCCGGGGCGACCTCGGGGTCCGCGGACCCCTCGGCCCCCGCCGCCTCGGCGGTCTCGACCGCCTCGACGGTCTCGGCCGCCTCGGCGGTCTCGCCGCCCTGCTCGCTCGCGCCGGTCTCGCTGGTCTCCGCGGGGGAGGGGGTGTCGGGCTGCGGCTCCTGCGCCGCCGCGTCCGCCGGTCCCGCCGGGGTCGCGCTCGTGGGGTCGCTGGGGGTGTCCTGAACGTCCTGGGCGGACGCCGGCTCCTGGGGCTGCTCGCTCACCCGCCGCAGTCTAGGTGCCACGGGCCCCGGACGGAGCAGGCGGTCACGCCGAGTCGCTGTACGATTGCCCCGCGTGCTGTCCTCGGGAGCGGGGAGGAGCCCGGCCGCGCAGCCGCCGGCGGGCCCACCCCCGCTGGCCGGGCCGCACCCGCAGCACCGGCGAAGGGGCCGGCGCGGCGGTGCCGGCGCCGGTCCGCGGCCCGGCGGGCGCCCTCCCGGGCGCTGCGGCGGGGTGGTCGAGAGGTGGGCCCGGGGCTGCGCGCGGTGAAACATCCGGTTAACACCACGGCAGTACGCTCGGGCAAGAGATACTCGCCGAGAGTTCTTGTGTCACGGCGACAGCCGTGCCTAGGGTGCCTCCGGCGCCGGACCGACGGGGTTCCGGACGCCGCTTTCGACAGGGAGATTCGTGGCAGGGTTCCTCCTCCGGCGGCTGCTGAACTACCTCGTGCTCGTCCTCGTGGCGACCACGATCGGGTACTTCGTGGCGTCGCTGAGCCTCGACCCGCGGTCGAACTACGCGGGCCGCAACCCGGCCCCGCCGGCGGCCGTCGTCGACCAGCAGCTGAGCGACATCGGCGTCAACGACAAGGACCCGCTGCTCGAGCGCTACGGGCACTGGGTCTCCGGCGTCGTGCAGGGCGACTTCGGGCGGACCATCGACAACCGGCCGGTCACCGGCGAGCTGGGGACCCGGGCGCTGGTGAGCCTGCGGCTGCTGGTCGTCGGCTCGATCATCGGCGCGGTGGTCGGCATCACCGCCGGCGTGGTCTCGGCGGTGCGCCAGTACCGGTTGTCCGACCGGCTCATCACCGTGTTCTCCTTCGTCATGATCGCCACCCCGGTGTTCTTCACGGCCGTGCTGCTGAAGTACGGCGCGCTGAGCCTGAACAACGCCGCCGGCAGCACCGTCCTCTTCTACACGGGCTTCGAGACGCCGAACCTGACCGGCTCGTTCGCCACGATCGCCTGGGACCGGGTGGCCCACCTGATCCTGCCGACGCTGTCCATCGCGCTGGGGCAGATCGCGTACTTCAGCCGCTACCAGCGCAACGCGATGCTCGACGTGCTGGGCAGCGACTACCTGCGCACCGCCCAGGCCAAGGGCCTGACCCGCGGCGCGGCGCTGCGCCGGCACGGCCTGCGCACCGCGCTGATCCCCATGGCGACGCTGCTGGCGTACTCCTTCGGCACGATGGCCGTCGGCGCGACCTTCACCGAGAAGATCTTCGGCTGGCACGGCATGGGCGAGTGGCTCATCGACTCGATCACCCGCAACGACGTGAACGTCGTCGCGACGGTCACCATGTTCACGGCCGTGTTCATCCTCATCTCCGGGTTCCTCGCGGACGTCTTCTACGTCCTGCTGGACCCGCGGGTGCGGATGTGAGCGCGGCCGCGCCCCGCACCGGAAGGCTCACCCCGTGACCGCGCAACCCGAACCCGCCGACGTCGCCGAGGCGCTGACCGCGGCCCCCGACGAGGTGGCCGCGCACCACCGCGCCCTCGGCCGGCGCAAGCTCATCACGCGCCGCTTCCTGCGCAACCGCACGGCGGTCGCCGGCCTGGTCGTCATCGTGCTGCTGTTCCTCGCCGCGTTCGCGGGCCCGTCCCTCTACAGGGCGCTCACCGGCTGGACGTGGACCGACAAGGACTTCGACGCGTTCCTGCAGCCGCCCTCGCCGCAGCACTGGTTCGGCACCACGCAGATCGGCCAGGACGTGTTCGCGCAGACCATGCGCGGGTTGCAGAAGTCGCTGCTGATCGGGTTGCTCGTGGCGCTGTTCTCCACCGGCATCGCCTCCGTGGTGGGGGCGTGTGCGGGCTACTTCGGCGGCTGGGTGGACCGGGTCCTCATGTGGGTGGTCGACCTGCTGCTGGTCGTGCCCTCGTTCCTGCTCGTGGCGATCCTGAGCCGCTCGGCCGGCCGCTCCGGCTGGCTGGTCCTCGTCCTGCTCATCGCGCTGTTCGCCTGGATGATCACCGCGCGGATCGTGCGCGGCATGACGCTGAGCCTGAAGGAGCGCGAGTTCGTGCAGGCCGCGCGGTACTCCGGCGTCGGCCCCGCCGCCATCATCGCCCGGCACATCCTGCCGAACATGTCCTCGCTGCTGATCATCGACGCGACCATCACGGTCGCCACCGCGGTCATCTCCGAGTCGAGCCTGTCGTACTTCGGCTTCGGCGTGCAGGCGCCGGACGTCTCGCTGGGCACCCTCATCGCCGCCGGCACCCAGTCGGCGTTCACGTTCCCCTGGTTGTTCCTCTTCTCCGGAGGTCTGCTCGTCATGTTCACCCTCGCGGTCAGCCTCGTGGGCGACGGGCTGCGCGACGCCTTCGACCCCTCGAGCACCAGGAGCGGGCGGTGAGCGAGGTCCTGCTGCGGGTCGAGGACCTGCACGTCGAGTTCCCCAGCGAGGCCGGCACGGTGCACGCCGTGCGCGGGCTGAGCTACGAGGTGCGCGCCGGCGAGGTGCTGGGCATCGTCGGCGAGTCCGGCTCGGGCAAGTCGGTCTCCTCGATGGCCGTCATGGGTCTGCTGCCGCCGCGCGCGAAGGTGCGCGGCTCCATCACCTTCCGCGGCGAGGAGCTGCTGGGGGCGAGCGAGCGCACGCTGGCCCGCGTGCGCGGCGGGTCCATCGCCATGGTGTTCCAGGACCCGCTGTCGGCGCTGACGCCCGTGTACCAGGTCGGCGAGCAGATCGCCGAGACGCTGCGCGTGCACCGCTCGATGTCCCGCGCGGCCGCGGCGGAGCGGGCCGTGCAGCTGCTGGACACCGTGGGGATCCCCGACGCCGCGCGCCGCGCGCGCGCCTACCCGCACGAGTTCTCCGGCGGCATGCGCCAGCGCGCGATGATCGCCATGGCGATCGCCAACGACCCGGACGTCCTCATCGCCGACGAGCCGACCACCGCGCTGGACGTGACGATCCAGGCGCAGGTGCTCGAGGTGCTCGACACCGCGCGCCAGATCACCGGCGCGGCGGTCGTGATGATCTCCCACGACCTCGGCGTGGTCGCCGGCATGGCCGACCGCGTCGCGGTGATGTACGCCGGCCGGGCGGTGGAGACCGGTGCGGTGCGCGACGTCTACCACCGCCCCCGCATGCCCTACACCCTCGGCCTGCTGGGCGCCGTGCCGCGCCCGGACGACCGCGAGGGCGAACCGCTGGTGCCCATCGCGGGCACGCCGCCGCAGCTGCACGCCCTGCCCGCCGGCTGCCCCTTCCGCGCGCGCTGCCCGGTCTCGGTGCCGGTCTGCGCGGAGGTGGAGCCGCCGCTGGCCGAGACCGGCACCGGCGGCCGCGCCGCCTGCCACCGCGCGCACGAGATCCGCGACGGCGCGATCGGCGGGGTCCCGGTGTTCGCCCGGCCGCCGGCGCCGGAACCGGTGCTGCGCGAGCCGCGCGAGCGCCGCGAGGTCGTGCTGGAGGTGCAGGACCTCGTGCGGGAGTACCCGCTGACGAAGGGCGCGCTCTTCCGCCGCCGCTACGGCACCGTGCACGCCGTCGACGGCGTCAGCTTCGACGTGCGCGCCGGCGAGTGCCTCGGCGTGGTCGGGGAGTCCGGCTGCGGCAAGACCTCGATGATCACGCAGATCCTCGAGCTCGTCGCCCCGCAGTCCGGCACGGTGCGCCTGGGCGGGCGCGACGTCGGGCAGCTGTCCGCCCGCGACCGGCGCGCGCTGCGCCGCGACGTGCAGATCGTCTTCCAGGACCCGATGGGTTCCCTGGACGCGCGCATGCCCGTGGGCGACGTCATCGCCGAGCCGCTGCTGGCGGCCGGCGCGAGCGCCGCCGAGCGCCGCGCGCGGGTCGCCGAGCTGCTGGAGCTGGTCGGCCTGCAGCCGGACCACGCCGACCGCTACCCCGCGGACTTCTCCGGCGGGCAGCGCCAGCGCATCGGCATCGCCCGCGCCCTGGCGGTGCGCCCGAAGCTGCTCGTGCTCGACGAGCCGGTCTCGGCGCTGGACGTGTCCATCCAGGCCGGCGTGCTGAACCTGCTGCAGAAGCTGCAGGCCGAGCTGGGGCTGAGCTACCTGTTCGTCGCGCACGACCTGTCGGTGGTGCGGCACCTGGCGCACCGGGTCGCCGTCATGTACCTGGGCCGGATCGTGGAGGTCGGGGACGTGCGCGACGTCTTCGAGCGCCCGTCCCACCCGTACACGCAGGCGCTGCTGTCGGCGGTGCCCGTGCCCGACCCGGACGTCGAGGCGGACCGGCGCCGCATCGTGCTGCGCGGGGACCTGCCCAGCCCGGCGAACCCGCCGGCCGGGTGCCACTTCCACACCCGCTGCCAGCGCTTCGACAGCCTCGACGAGGCCCGCCGCGCCGCCTGCCTGACCATCTCGCCGCAGCTGCGGCCCGTGCGCGCCACGACCGCGGAGACCGCCCCCGAGGCCGCGTGCCACTACGCGGGCTGACCGACCCCTCCGCCCACCCCCCGCACCACCCGAACAGCACGACCCACGAGGAGAAGCACCATGAACGCGACGACGACCCCGGCGCTCACGCGGCGCTCGGTGCTGGCGGCCGGGACCGCCGGCGGAGCCGCCCTCGCGCTGGCCGCGTGCAGCGGCGGGTCCGGCGGCGGCAACGGCTCCGGCGGCGGTGGCGCCGCTGAGCCGGCCGCCGCGACCACGAACGAGATGAACCCGGTCGACTACGACCAGGTCGCCGCCGGCGGGGAGCTCCGCTGGCCGCTGTCGCAGATCCCGACGAACTTCAACTACGGGCACCTCGACGGCACGCTCAACGACAACGCCAACGTCATCTTCGCCTGCCTGCCGCGGCCCTACGCCTTCGACGCCGGCGCGACGCCGGTCGTCAACGAGGACTACTTCACCTCGATCGAGCTGACCAGCGAGAGCCCGCAGGTGGTGACGTACACCATCAACCCGGACGCGACCTGGTCGGACGGCACGCCCATCACGGCCGCGGACTTCATCGCGCAGTGGCAGGCGAACAACGGCACGAACCCGGCGTTCACCATCTCCGCCTCCAACGGCTACGACCAGATCGCCGACGTCAAGCAGGGCGCCGACGAGAAGCAGGCCGTCGTCACGTTCGCCACCACCTACGGCGACTGGCAGGCCATCTTCGACCCGCTGTACCCGGCGAGCACGAACACCGACCCGGCCGTGTTCAACGAGGGCTGGATCGAGAAGATGCCGGTGACCGCCGGCCCGTTCACCCTCGAGGGCATCGACCAGGCCTCGCAGACCATCAGCCTGGTGCCGGACCCGAAGTGGTGGGGCCGCGCCCCGAAGCTGGAGCGCATCACCTACCGCGTCCTGGACTCCGACGCGCAGGTCGACGCCCTGGCCAACGGCGAGGTCGACTACGTCGACCTGGGCGCCAGCGCCAGCAACTACCAGCGCGCCTCCACCCTGACCGGCGTGCAGGTGCGCCGCGCCGGCGGGCCGAACTACCGCCACATCACCTTCAACGGCGGCTCGGCGCTGCTCTCCGACGTCGCCGTGCGCCACGCGGTGGCCCGCGCGATCGACCGGCCCACCATCGCCAAGGCGCTGCTCGGCCCCCTGGGCGGCACGCCCAAGCCGCTGGACAACCACATCTTCATGACCAACCAGGACGGCTACGAGGCCAACGCCGGGGACCTCACCACCGGTGACGCCGCCGCCGCGGGTGCGGAGCTCGAGGCCCTCGGCTGGGTGGCCGGCTCCGACGGCGTGCGCGCCAAGGACGGCCAGCGCCTGTCGCTGCGCGTGGTCATCCCCTCCGGCGTCTCCTCTGCGCAGCAGGAGTCCGAGCTGGTCCAGGGCATGCTCACCGAGGCCGGGGTCGAGGCCCAGATCCAGGCCGTGCCCAGCGCGGACTTCTTCGAGCGCTACGTCAACGTCGGCGACTTCGACCTGGTCATCTTCACCTGGATCGGCACCCCGTTCCCGGTGAGCAGCAGCCAGTCGATCTACCAGTCGGTGACCGGCGACGACGTGCGCCAGAACTACGGCCGCGTCGGCTCCCCGGAGGTCGACGCCGCCATCGCCGCCGCCACCGCGGAGCTGGACCCCGCCCGCAAGGCCGAGGTCGGCAACGCCCTGGACAAGGCCATCTGGGCGGCCGTGCACTCCCTGACGATGTACCAGCGCCCCGACCTGGCCGCCTGCAACGAGAAGCTGCAGAACTTCGGCGCCAAGGGCTTCGCCACGGTGGACTACACCTCGATCGGCTTCTCCGCCTGATCGCGCGCCGACCCGGCGCCGACCCGCGCTGACCCCGCGCACGGGGCGGCACCCCCGCGGTGCCGCCCCGTGCGCGCGTGCGCACCCGCGCGCCGGGCGCCCCGGGCGCCCCCGGCGTCTAGGCTCGGCGGCGTGCTCGTGCAGACCGTGGAGGCGACCGTCGCCGGGACCAACTGCTACGTCGTGGCGCCCGCCGCCGGCGAGGAGTGCGTGGTCGTCGACCCCGGCGTCGACGTCGCCGACCGCCTGGCCGAGGTGCTGCGCGCGCACCGGCTGCGCCCGGCCGCGGTGCTCCTGACGCACGGCCACTTCGACCACACCTGGTCCGTGACCCCGGTGTGCGGCGCGCACGGCGTCGCGGCCACCATCCACGCCGACGACGCGCACCGCCTGCGCGACCCGCTGGCCGGGATGGGCCCGCAGCTGCGCGCCGCGCTGGACGCCTCCGGCGCCGGGACCTGGCGCGAACCCGACGACGTCGTGACCGTGGCCGACGGCGCCCGCCTGGCGCTGGCCGGGCTGGACGTCACCGTCAGCCACGCCCCCGGCCACACGGAGGGCTCGGCGCTGTTCAGCGTCGCCCGCCCGGGGCAGAGCGACCTGCTGCTGGCCGGCGACGTGCTCTTCGCCGGGTCCGTCGGGCGCACCGACCTGCCCGGCGGCGACGGGCGGGCGATGCTGCGCAGCCTGGCCACCCGCGTCCTGCCGCTGGACGACGCCACCGACGTCCTGCCCGGCCACGGCCCCGCCACCACGATCGGCCGCGAGCGCGCCACCAACCCCTGGCTGCGGCAGCTGCAGGGCTGAGGACCTCCTCCGGCCCGGGGGAGCCGGGGTCAGTCCACCACCACGATCCCCAGGTGCGCGGCCAGCAGCGGCGCCAGGCGCAGCAGCTGCACCTCGTCCACCACCAGCCCGCGCAGGCCGTCCAGGCCGCTGACGGCCTCCACCTCGCTGGTGGAGACGTCCACCGCGGACAGCCGCGCCCCCGACAGCTCCAGCGCGCCCAGCCGGCAGTCCTCGAAGCGCACCCGCGTCCAGCGCGCGCCCGCGGCGTCCACGTCGCGCAGGTCGCACCCGGTGAACGTCACGTCCGTCAGCTCCGAGGAGCGCAGGTCCGCGAAGTCCACCCGCCCGCCGGTGAGCGCCACCCGCTCCAGCACCGCTCCGGGCGCCGACAGCACCCCCACCCGCGGCTGCTCCAGCTCGCACTCGCGCCACGAAGACGCCCGCGCCGTCAGCTCGGTGGCCACCAGGGCGCTCAGCCGGCAGTCCACGAACCGCGCGCCGGTCAGCACCACCTCCCCGGCGCGGCAGTCCCGCAGCCAGCAGCCCAGGAACCGCGCGTCGGTGGCGTCCACCCCCGACAGGTCCACCCCGTCCAGCAGCAGGCCGTCGTGGGCGCCGGCGGCCACGGGCCGGGCGGTGCTCGCGGCGAGGTCCTGCGCGCGGGGCAGGTCCGGTGCGGGCAGCGCCGGCCGGCGCCGCGGGGTGCGGGTCACGGGGCCAGCGTGGCGCACGCCCCCGACGGTGCGCCCGACGGTGCGCCCGCCGCCCGCAGGTCCGCCGCCACGCCCCGCGGCGCGCGGCCGTGCCACCGCCCGCTGGTCAGCACCGGGAAGGCGCTGGAGGCCACGACACGGGCCCGCGGCAGCGCGCGCACCGCGGCGGCCAGCAGGTGGTCCTCGTGGGCGGCCACCGGGGCGAAACCGCCGGCGGCCAGGTAGGTGGCGGCGCGCACCCCCAGGTTCGCCCCGTGCACGTGCCGGTGCCCGCCGCCCGGCTCCAGCCCGCGCGCGTACGCCGCCCGCCACGCCGCGTCCCGCCACGCCGGGCCCGCCAGCCGCACGGTGCCCAGCAGCAGGTCCGCGCCCGCGCCGGCCGCGGCCGCGTGGTGCCGCAGCCAGCCCGCCGGCACCCGCGAGTCCGCGTCGGTGCACGCCACCCACGTGCCCCGGGCGT
The DNA here is from genome assembly GCF_050871925.1 of Kineococcus gurbantunggutensis. NCBI lineage: Bacteria > Bacillati > Actinomycetota > Actinomycetes > Kineosporiales > Kineosporiaceae > Kineococcus > Kineococcus gurbantunggutensis. The sequence goes on along the minus strand of NZ_JBJLSG010000006.1, from coordinate 7,313 downwards.
CCGTCCCGGCCTGCTCGCGCAGCGCGACGGCCACCCCCGCCGCGCGCGCCGCGCCCACCCGGCCCGCCGAGGAGAGCATCACGCGCGCCCCGCCCGCCGCCGCCAGGTCCGCGGTGGCGTCGGAGCAGCGGTCGGCGACGACGACCACGCGCACCGGCACCGGGCACGCGCCCGCCGCGCGGCGCAGCGCCGCCAGGCAGCCGGGCAGCGACGCCTCCTCGTCGCGCGCGGGCACCACCACCACGACCCGCCGCACCGCGCCGCCCCCGCGGGCGCTCACGGGGTCAGCCCGCCCGCGCGGGCCACCGACACCGCCGGCGCCGGCACCAGCACGTCCAGCAGGAAGTCCTCCTCCTCGTGGGAGACCAGCACCTGCAGCCCCGGCTCCGCGCGCAGCACCCGGTGCACCTCGTCGCCGGTCAGCGGGTACCCGCGCACCAGGTGCCGCCAGTGGCAGGCCACCAGCACCCCGTCGTGGGCCAGGGACCCCGCCGCCCGGGCCACCAGCTCCGCCAGGTCGCGCGGCCCGCAGTAGTAGGCGACCTCCGAGAGCACCACCAGGTCGAAGACGCCGGGCGGCCAGTGGCCCGGCACCGTGCCCACCCGCGCGGTGACGCGCTGCCCGAACCCGGCCGCGCGCACCCGCTCGCCGGCGCGCCGCACCGCCGAGGCCGCCGCGTCCAGCGCCAGCAGCTCCCCGCAGCGCGGGGCCAGCTCGGCGGTGAGCACCCCGCCGCTGCAGCCGACCTCCAGCGCGCTGCGGAAGCGCTCGCGCGGCAGCGAGGCCAGCGTCAGGGCCCGCTTGCGCCGCTCGTACCAGCGGTCCTCGAAGCCCCACGGGTCCTCGCCGTGCTCGGCGTAGAACTCCTCGAAGAACGAGGCCGGCAGGCTGCCCCCCGCGCCGTCCCCGTCCCCGTCCGCGCCGACGTCGCCGTCCGCGTCCCCGTCCCGGTCGCCGTCGTCGCCGCCGTCGTCCCGGCCGGGGGCCGGTGCGATGAGGAACACCTCCGCGGGGCGGGTGAAGTGCTGCAGGACGCCCGGTGCCAGCAGCGCCCCGTCGCCCGGGTGCGGCGACAGCGGGGCGGTCTGCGAGACGTGCTCGGCCAGCGCGGAGCGCTTGCGCGCCAGCACCTCCTCGTCCAGCGGCAGGCGCACCGCCCGCGCCCACGGCACCCGCGCGTCGCCCGGGTGCGCCCAGTGCCACGCCCACACGGGAAACTCCAGGACCCGCGCGCCCGCCGCGCGCGCCGCCGCGCCCGCGGCCCGGGCGGCGGCCTCGTGGTCGGGGTGGCCGTCACCGCGCCAGGGGGGCACGACCCACGAGCCCGGCCGCACCAGCGCGGCCACCGCCCCGCGCAGGGCTCCGGCCCGCTCCGGCTCGGCCAGGCGCCCGTCGCCCAGCTCCAGGCGGTGCACCCGCGCGCCCGGCGCGAGCACCGCCACCGCACGCTCCAACTCCGCCGCGCGCACCCGCGCCAGCCGCTCCGGCGTGGTGGTGGGGGAGTGCGGGTGGGACGCCTCGCCGTCGGTGGCGACCACCACGTCCACCCGCGCGCCGGCGGCCGCGGCGCGGGCGATCAGCCCGCCGGCCCCCAGCGTCTCGTCGTCGGGGTGGGCGGCGACGACCAGCAGGTGCGCCAGGCCCTGCAGCTCCAGCACCGGCAGGTCGCCCAGCCCGGGCCAGCGCCGCCAGGCCTCCTCAGGCGTGCCCGCGCCGTCGTGGGTGAACGCGGCCGTCCTGCCGGCGCCACCCCGCCCGGGCGCGGTGCCGCCCGCCGTTCCCTCCGCGGAGCGGGTGTCGGCCTCGGCGCTCACCGCGGCCACCCCCCGTCCCCGGGCGCCTCGCCGGGCACCTCCCCGGGCGCCTCGCCGCCGGGCCCGTCACCGCCGGCGGCCAGGGCGGCGCCCAGGGCGGCCACGTCGCGCTCGGCGTGGTGCTGGCGCAGGTACAGCGTCAGGTCCGCCACCCGCGCCGCGTGCGCCCCGTCCAGCGCCAGCGGCGCGGGCCCCAGGGCGTGCCCGACCCGCTCCAGCACCCGCTCGGCGGCGGCGGCCACCAGGGAGCGGGTGCGCAGCGCCAGCACCTCCCCGGCGGTGCCGGTGGCGGCCCCGGCGTCGACCTGCGCGGCGGCGGCGTCCAGCGCCAGCCGGGCCCCCAGCAGGTCCAGGTCCACGGCGCCGGCGTGCCAGCGGGCCAGCTGGTCCGGCTCGCGCCCCGGTGCACGCAGCGCCCGGGCCACCCCGACGGCCCCGCCGTACCAGCAGGCGGCCACGCCGATCCCGCCGTGCGCGAAACCCGGCCGGCGCAGGTACCAGCCGGTGGCGCCCACCGGCTCGGCGGGCACCGAGGCGAACCCCACCGGCCCGCTGGGCACCTCGGGCAGCCCCCGCGCGTGCCAGGCGCCCGGCACCACGCGCACCCCGGGGTGGCGCAGGTCCACCGCGAACAGGCGCCGGCCGTCGGGCACGTGGGCCGTGACCAGGGCGTGGGTGAGGTCCCCGGCCAGCGAGCACCACGGCTTGGTCCCGCTCAGCGCCCAGCCGTCCGGGCCGCGCACCCCCTCCAGCCGCGCGCCGGGCGCCTCGGCGGCGAACACCCCCCACGTCGAGCCCGGCGGCACCGCCCGGCCCGCCTCGGCGAGCACCGCCACGGCGTCCAGGTGCGCCTCCACCACCCGCGCGGTCGTCAGGTCGCCGGCCGCCAGCCGGGCCAGCAGGTGCCAGCGCCGCGCGGTGGCCCCCGAGCCCGGCAGCGGTGCGGTGCCGGTCAGCTCCACCGCCCTGCGCAGCGCGGCGGCCACGGCCGGTGAGGGCGGTGGCGGCGGTGGCGGGTCCGCGGAGGGGCGGGGCGGGGACGCGGGAGCGGTGGGCAGCGGCACGCTGCGGACCTCCGTGGACGGGTGGTGCGGGACGAGGGCGGCCGCGCTGGTTGCACGGTGCCCGCACCGTAACCGCGCCCGTCCCGCGCGGCCCGCCGAGAGCCGCGCCGGGGCCCCGGGCGCGAAGTTCACCCGAACGCCCGGGGGCGCGCGTTCAGGTCCCGGGCGGCGGGGTCGAACCACAGGGGGACAGGACGGGCCGCGGAACAGCCGCCGCCCGCGGTCCACCCAGGAGGTCCCGCATGGCCAACGTCGACGCCACCCTCAAGGCCGCCCTCGAGATCGACGGTGCGACCGCCGTCGCCCTCGTCGACTGGGAGAGCGGCATGTCCCTCGGCCAGGCCGGCGGGGGCACCCTCGACCTGGACGTGGCCGCCGCCGGCAACACCGACGTCGTGCGCGCCAAGATGCGCACGATGCAGCGCCTGGGCCTGCAGGAGAAGATCGAGGACATCCTCATCACCCTGGGCACCCAGATCCACCTGATCCGCCTGCTGCAGTCCTCCGACGGGCACGGGCTGTTCCTGTACCTGGTGCTGAAGAAGGACTCCTCGAACCTGGCCATGGCCCGCCGCCAGCTCTCCACCCTCGAGCGCAACCTCGAGGTCTGAGCCCGGCAGCACCCCGCCCGGCCCGGCCCCGCCCGGACCCTCACGGGTCCGGGCGGCCGCCGGCCGCCGCACCACCCGCGCCACCCGCACCGCCCCGTCCGCCGAGGAGCCACCGGTGACCAGCACCACCCGCAAGATCGTCGTCACCGGGCCCTTCGGCGCGGGCAAGAGCACCTTCGTGGCCACCGTGGCCGCCGGCGCGCCGGGGCCCCACGCCACCACCGAGACCGGCGTCTCCGACGGCACCGCCGCCCTGAAGACGTCCACGACCGTCGCGCTGGACCACGTGGCGCTGGTGCTGGACCCGCCGCCGGCCTCCACCTGGCCGGCCACGACCGTCACCCTCTTCGGCACCCCGGGCCAGGACCGGTTCGGGTTCATGCGCGAGGTCCTCCTCCAGGGCGCCGACGCCTACGCCGTCCTCGTCGACGCCAGCCGCGCGGTCAGCGTGCGCGAGGCCGCCGGCATCGCGGCCGACTTCGCCCGCCTGGCCCCCGCCGCTCCGCGGCTGGTGGCCGTCAACCGCTGGGCCGACCCGGCCGGCACCCGCGCGCCCCTGGCAGGGCTGCTCGGGGTGCCGCCGCAGGCCCTGGTCGCGTGCGACCCGCGCGCGGCCGCCGACTGCCGCACCGTGCTGCACCTGCTGCTGGACGGGGTGGCCCTCACCGAGGCGCGGCGGGCCGCCGCCGCGCCGGCCGCCGCCCGAGGGGATCAGCAGTGATCGTCAAGTACCACGCCGCCCGCGTCACCACCGCCCTGCACCGCGACGTCGAGGGGGTCCGCCGGGTGCTGCTCGCCCGCACCGACGGGCTGGCCTTCCACGACGACGGCCCCGAGTCCGACCACGCCGGGACCGCCGCCGTCGTCGCCGCCGTGCTGGGCCTGGCCCAGCGCGCCGCGGCCGCCAACGTCCTGGGCGACCTGCGCGGCACGACGGTGCGCGGCACCGACGGCAACCTCGTCGTCTACCCGGTGGACCAGAGCCACGTCCTGGCCGTGATCACCGAGCCGACCGCGAACCTCGTCCTGCTGGACCGCCTGGCCGCGCGGCTGGCCGGCGATCTCGCCGGCGCCGAGGCCGGCGTCCCCGCCCGCGCCCGCTGAGCGCCCGCGCCCGCTGAGCGTCCGCACCGCCGGGCGCACGCGGACGGGCCCGCCGCGACGTCCGTAGGATCGTCCGTGCGCACTCCCGCGCACGGACGACCGAAGGGACCCTCCTGTGCTCCGCACGCACGAGGCCGGCAGCCTGCGCGCCGGTCACGCCGGACAGACCGTCACGCTCACCGGGTGGGTGGCGCGGCGCCGGGACCACGGCGGGGTGGCCTTCCTGGACCTGCGCGACGCCTCGGGCGTCGTGCAGGTCGTCGCCCGCGACGAGATCCTCGACGCCGGCGGCGCGCACGACCTGCGCAACGAGTACTGCGTCAGGATCACCGGCGAGGTCCGCCTGCGCCCCGAGGGCAACGAGAACCCCAACCTGCCCACCGGCGGGGTCGAGGTCGACACCACCGCGCTGGAGGTCCTCAGCGAGGCCGCGCCGCTGCCGTTCCAGATCGACGACCACCTCACCGTCGGCGAGGAGGTGCGCCTGAAGCACCGCTACCTGGACCTGCGCCGCAGCGGTCCCGCGCACGCCCTGAAGCTGCGCTCGGCGGCGAACAGGGCCGCCCGCGAGGTCCTCGAGGCCCACGCCTTCACCGAGGTCGAGACCCCGACGCTGACCCGCTCCACCCCCGAGGGGGCCCGCGACTTCCTCGTCCCCGCGCGCCTGGCGCCCGGTTCGTGGTACGCGCTGCCGCAGAGCCCGCAGCTGTTCAAGCAGCTGCTCATGGTCGGCGGCCTGGAGCGCTACTACCAGATCGCCCGCTGCTACCGCGACGAGGACTTCCGCGCCGACCGGCAGCCGGAGTTCACCCAGCTCGACATCGAGATGAGCTTCGTCGAGCAGGACGACGTCATCGCCCTGGGCGAGGAGGTCGTCGCCGCGCTGTGGAAGCTCATCGGCCACGACGTGCAGCTGCCGCTGCAGCGCATGCCCTTCGAGGAGGCCATGCGCCGCTACGGCTCCGACAAGCCCGACCTGCGCTTCGGCGTCGAGCTCGTCGAGTGCGCGGAGTTCTTCGCCGACACCACCTTCCGGGTCTTCCAGGCCCCCTACGTCGGCGCCGTCGTCATGCCCGGCGGGGCCTCGCAGCCGCGCAAGGTCCTCGACGCGTGGCAGGAGTGGGCCAAGCAGCGCGGCGCGCGCGGGCTGGCGTACATCCTCGTCGGCGAGGACGGCGAGCTGTCCGGGCCGGTCGCCAAGAACCTCTCCGACGCCGAGAAGGCCGGCATCGCCGCGCACGTGGGGGCGAACCCCGGTGACTGCATCTTCTTCGCCGCCGGCGCCGTGAACCCCTCCCGCGCGCTGCTGGGCGCGGCCCGCGGGGAGATCGCCCGCCGCTGCGGCCTGATCGACGAGGACGCCTGGTCGTTCCTGTGGGTCGTGGACGCGCCGATGTTCAAGTCCGCGGCCGAGGACGACGACGTGTCGATCGGCGGCGGGGCCTGGAACGCGGTGCACCACGCCTTCACCGCGCCCAAGCCCGAGCACCTGGACACCTTCGACGCCGACCCCGGCTCGGCGCTGACCAACGCCTACGACATCGTCTGCAACGGCAACGAGATCGGCGGCGGCTCGATCCGCATCCACCGCCGCGACGTGCAGGAGCGCGTGTTCGCGGTCATGGGCATCTCCGAGGAGGACGCGCGCGAGAAGTTCGGGTTCCTCCTCGACGCGTTCTCCTTCGGCGCCCCGCCGCACGGCGGCATCGCGTTCGGCTGGGACCGCATCGTCGCGCTGCTCGCCGGGGCGGACTCCATCCGCGAGGTCATCGCCTTCCCCAAGTCCGGCGGCGGCTACGACCCGCTGACCGCCGCGCCGGCGCCCATCACCGCCCAGCAGCGCAAGGAGGCCGGGGTGGACGCGAAGCCGCAGCCGCGCGAGGAGGCCGGTGCTTGAGACCGGTGCCTGAGGACGGTGCGCGCGGCCGGTGCGCGCGGCCGGTGCGCGGGCCCCGTGCCTGACGCCGGGGCGTGATGCCCGTGCGCGAGCGCGGCGCCGCGCGCTGGGCGGGGGCGGCCGCGGCGTGCGCGGCCGCCCTGGCGGTGCTCGCGCTCGCCGTCTCCGCGGGGTGGACGGCGGGCCTGGACCGACCCCCCTCGCGCGCGGCGGTGTCCGCCGCTCTGGGCGCGCCGGGCGCCACCGGCCTCGCGCAGGTCGTCGAGCACGTCACCGAACCGGTGTGGGTGTACCTGGCCGGCGCCCTAGGCGCGCTGCTGTGCGCCCGCGCCGGACGGCGCCGCGAGGCGCTGTGCGCGCTGGCCGCCGGTGCCCTGGCCTCCGTGGCCTCCCCGGTGCTCAAGGCGCTGGTGGGCCGCCCGCGCCCGGCCCTGGAGGCGGGGCTGACGAGCGCGCAGGGCGGGGCGTTCCCCTCCGGGCACGCCACCGCCTCGGCCACCGTCGTCCTGCTGGTGCTGGTCGTGCTGCTGCCGCCGGCGCGCACCGCGGCCGCCCGGTGGCGGCGGGCCGCGGCGGGCGGCGCGTTTGTGCTGCTCGTGGCCGTCGACCGGGTGTGGCTGGGGGCGCACTGGCCCACGGACGTCCTGGGCGGCTGGCTGCTGGCCGGGACCCTCGCCGCGGCCGCGGCGGCCCTGGCCGCCGGGGGCCGCCCGGCGGGGGCGGGTCCGCCCGCGCCCCCCCGGCGGCCCGGGGGCGGAGGGCCCGCCCTCACTGCGCGCGCGGCGGTAAAGCGTGCGGCCGTGCCGGTGGCGGGGCCGCGGG
>NZ_JBJLSG010000005.1:0-74655 GCF_050871925.1 Kineococcus gurbantunggutensis | reverse complement strand
GGCCGCACCCGCGGCCGGGCCCCGGCTGCGCGCGCCCTGTCCGCGCGGGGACCGGTGCGCGGGCGGGGCGCTCAGCGCGCGAGGTGCTCGCGGGCCAGCGGCAGCCACCAGGCACCGGCCAGGGCGGGGTCGTCCAGGGCCGCGGGGCGGGCGCCCGCGACCTCGACCTCGCCGGGCGCCGCCGGCAGCAGGCCGTCGTGGCGCACGGCGGTGCCGGCGGGCCCGCGCCGCCAGGTCCGCCGGAAGCCCAGGGCCGCGCGCCCGCGGGCGCCGGCCGGCGCGGGCGGCAGCGCGCCGCGGGCGCTCAGCAGGACGCCGCCGCCGGCGGGGACCAGCAGCAGGTGCGTGCCGTGCGGGGCGGGCACCCGGGCCGCGCGCACGACGTCCACGCGCACCCCGGGCGCCGGGGAGGTCGTGGCCAGGACCCTCTCCCCGCGCCGCTTGGGGGTGCGCAGGCCCGCCGCGCGCAGCCGGTGCAGCAGCTCGCGGGTGCTGACGGCCTCGGCGCCGGCCGCTACGGCGCGGGCGACCAGCTCGGCGGGCACGTCGTAGTGGTCGCCCTCGAAGGCGCCGCGGGGCACGCCGAGGGCTGCGGCGAAGGCGTGCAGCTCCTCCAGGGAGCGGTCGCTGGCCAGGTGGGCCCACCAGCGGCCGTGGGCGGGCCAGCGGGCGGTGTCGACGAGGACGCTCACCGCGCGGGCCCGGTGGTGCGCGCCGCGCGCCGCGGGAGGCACCGGCGCCCCCGGGGGTCGGCGGGCCCGGCGGCTGTGGACGACGACGGCACCCGGCTCCTCGTGCCGCCTAGCGTCGCGCTCCTCGGCGGGGAGGGACGGCTCTCCCCCACGCGGCGCGGGTCGTCCCCGCGCGGAGGAGGATCCCATGAGCAGGTTCGAGGTCGACAGCGCGCGCGTGCAGCAGGCCAGCGGCGCCGTCTCGGTCTCGGCGGCCAACCTGGCCGCCGAGGTGGACGGCATGATGCGCCACCTGCTGGACCTGGAGTCGTGCTGGAAGGGCGAGGCCGCCAGCGGCTTCCAGGCGCTGAGCGCGCAGTGGCGAGGCACGCAGGACCGGGTGCGCGCCTCGCTGGAGGAGATCCAGCGGGCGCTGGCGCAGGCGGGCCGCCAGTACGCCGACGTGGAGACGGCCAACGCGCGCATGTTCGCCGGCTGAGCCCGGACGCGCCGGAGGGGGTGGACGCCCCTCGACGGGCGGTCCACCCCCTCCCGGGGAACCCTCAGGCGGCGCGGTGCACCGGGAGCGAGTGCTGCACCGCACCCGGCACGCCCCAGCGCATCTCCATGCGCGTGCGCCCCTTCGCGTCGCGCACCGGGACCCAGTGGGCCTGCGGGCCGCGGGGAGCTCCCACCTTCTTGGCCTGGATGTCGTTCATGTGGTGCCTCCCGTTCATCTTCCGTTCACCTGAACCTACGCCTGTTGTCGCCTGAAATCCAGTCAGGACCGCGTCAACACCGCGTCAAGGGACGAATCGTGACAACCCTGTTACCCAGCGTCAGAAGACGGGGTGGTGGCGGGCCGGGACCCGGACGGCCGCTTAGGGTGAGGCGGTGACGAGCGTCCACCTGGGGCTGCCCGCGCTGCGGCCGGCGGGCACGGGCCCGGCGGCGGTGGCGGACGAGCGCTTCCGCAGCGGCCCCCTGCGCGACCGGCACGGGCGCACCGCGCGCGACCTGCGGGTCTCGCTGACCGACCGCTGCAACCTGCGCTGCCACTACTGCATGCCCCCCGAGGGGCTGCCCTGGCTGGAGCGCCCCGCCGTCCTGGACGACGGCGAGGTCGTGCGCCTGATCTCGCTGGCCGTGCGCGAGCTCGGCGTGGAGGAGGTCCGCTTCACCGGCGGCGAGCCCCTGCTGCGCCGCGGCCTGGAGGACGTCGTGGCCGCCACCACGGCGCTGCGCACCCCCGCGGGCGGGCGCGTGCGCACCTCCTTGACCACCAACGGCATCGGCCTGGCGCGCCGCGCCGCCGGCCTGGCCGCCGCCGGCCTGGACCGCGTCAACGTCTCCCTCGACACGCTGGACCCGCAGCGCTTCGCCGCCATCACCCGCCGGGACCGCCACGCCGACGTGCTCGCCGGGGCGCGCGCCGCCGCCGACGCGGGCCTGGCGCCGGTGAAGGTCAACGCCGTGCTGCTGCGCGGGGTCAACGACGACGAGGCGGTGCCCCTGCTGCGCTGGGCGCTGCGCGAGGGGTACCGGCTGCGCTTCATCGAGCAGATGCCGCTGGACCCGCACGGCACCTGGCAGCGCAGCGACATGGTCACCGGCGAGGAGGTCCTCGCCGCCCTGCGCAGCGCCTTCGAGCTGCGCGAGCGCCCCGCCGCCAGCCGCGGCTCCGCCCCAGCCCAGACCTGGGACGTCACCGGCCCCGACGGGCGCACCGGCGACGTCGGCGTCATCGCCTCGGTGACCAGCCCGTTCTGCGGCGACTGCGACCGCACGCGCCTGACCGCCGACGGGCAGGTGCGCACCTGCCTGTTCTCCACCACCGAGACCGACCTGCGCGACGCGATGCGCGCCGGCGCGGGCGACGACGAGCTCGCCGCCACCTGGCGCGCGGCGATGTGGGGCAAGCGCGCCGGTCACGACATCGACGACCCGGGGTTCCTGCACCCCGCCCGTCCCATGAGCTCGATCGGGGGATGACGTGAGCACCACCACCGGCACCACCACCGGCACCACCACCGGCGACACCGCCGGCACCACCACCGGCGACACCGCCGCGGAGCCCCGGCGCGTGGGCGTGCGCTACTTCGCCGGGGCCGCCGCCGCGGCCGGCGTGGAGGAGGAGGGCGTGGAGCTGCCCGCCGGGGCCACCCTCGCCGACCTCGTCGCCCGCGTGGGCGCCTCGCGCGGCGCGGACCTGCGCCGCGTGCTGGCCGCGTGCAGCTTCCTGGTCGACGGCGTGGGCGCCGGGCCCGGCGACGTGCTCGCCGCCGGCGCCGTCGTGGACGTGCTGCCGCCCTTCGCCGGCGGCTGAACCGGCCCCGGGCGGGCCTGCGCGGGCCCGAGGGGGCCCGCCCGCCTCAGGCGGCGAACGGCGCCGGGTCGAAGGTGCCGTTGCGCTCGCGGAACGCGGTGGCGGTGTCCGGCCACAGCAGCGTCAGCCGGCCGCTGCGCGGGTCCACGTACCAGTTCGTGCAGCCGCCGCGCAGCCACACCGTGCCCGCCGCGGCCTCGTCCAGCCGGCGGGTGTAGCTCTCCTGCGCCTCGGCGGTGACCTCCAGCGGGCCGCCCGTGCGCGCCAGGTGGTCCAGCGCGCCGGCGAGGTAGCCCAGCTGGCTCTCGATGACGTGCACGGCGGAGTTGTGCCCCAGCGTGGCGTTGGGGCCGTCGAGCACGAACATGTTGGGGAAGCCGTGCACGACCGTGGAGGCGTGCGAGACCATCCCGTGCGCCCACGCCCGCTCCAGCGTGCCGGTGCGGCCGGTGACCAGCGCCGCGTACGGCTGGGCGGTGGTGGCGAACCCGGTCGCCAGCACCAGCGCGTCCACCTCGGCGCGCGTGCCGTCGGCGGCCACGGCCGTGCGGCCCTGCACGCGCTGCAGCGCCGAGGGCACCCAGCGCACCCCGGGGCGCTGCAGCGCGGGGTAGAAGTCGTCCGAGAGCAGCACCCGCTTGCAGCCGACCTCGTAGTCCGGCGTCAGCGCCGCGCGCAGCGCCGGGTCGGGCACCTGCGCGGCCAGGTGCTCCAGCGCCCGCGCGCGCAGCCGCGCCAGCTCCCCCGGCACCCGGTGCCGGGCGGCGATGCCGGTCTCCATCTGCGCGAAGACCTCCTCGCGCAGGCGCTCCGCCGCGGCGGGGTCGGCGGCGAAGCGGGCGCGCTCGTCCGGCGAGTAGGGCCGGTCCCGGCGCGGGACCACCCACGGGGCGCTGCGGGCGAACACCGTCAGCCGCGCGGCGCGGCGCGCCAGCTGCGGCACGACCTGCACGGCGCTGGCCCCGGAGCCGACCACGCCCACGCGCGCCCCGTCCCAGGCGACGTCCTCGCGCCAGCGCGCCGAGTGCACCACCGGCCCGTCGAAGGAGGACAGGCCCGGCACGTCCGGCGGGCGCGGCTCGGTCAGGCGCCCGGCCGCCAGGACCAGGGCGCGCGCGCGGAACCGCCCGCCCGGGGTGAGCACCTCCCAGCGCTGCGCGCCCGCGTCCCAGCGCGCCGAGCGCACCTCGGTGCGCAGCCGCACCCGGTCGGCGACCTCTCGGGAGACGGCGCGCAGGTAGGCCTGCACCTCCGCGCCGGGGGCGAACACCCGCGACCAGGACGGGTTGGGCGCGAAGGAGAAGGAGTACAGGTGGGCGGGCACGTCGCACGCCACCCCGGGGTAGGTGTTGTCGCGCCAGGTGCCGCCGACGTCGCCGGCCCGCTCGAGCACCACGAACGACTCCCGCCCGCGCCGCGCCAGCGTCAGCGCCGCCCCGATGCCGGCGAAGCCCGCCCCCACCACGACGACGTCGACCTCCTCGGCACCGCCGGCACCGGTGGCGCCGGTGGCGCCCGCGGTGACCGCGCCGGTCGGGACGGCCGCGGCGCTCACGCCGGGACGGCGGCCGGGTCCGCGGGGCCCGCCGGGCCCGCGGGGCCGTCGGCGTCCCCGTAGCGGGTGGTGCGCCGGCGCACCCCGCGGCCCAGGGCCGCGGCCAGGCGCTCGACGTCGGCGCGCGCCATCGTCAGGCCCCGCTCCTGCCCGGCGGCGGGGTCCAGCTCGCCGTCCAGCAGCAGCCCGCCCAGGTCGTCCGCACCGCCGGCCAGCACCTGCAGCACCAGCGGCTCGGGCAGCTTGGGCCAGGCGGCCTGCACGTGGTCCACGCGCCCGGCCAGCAGCAGCCGCGCCACCGCCACGACGGCGCGCACCTCCCGCGCGTCCGGCCCCGGCCGGCACCCCGCCGGCAGCGGCGCACCGGGCGGCGGCACGAACGGCATGGGGATGAACTCGGTGAACCCGCCGGTGCGCTCGGCGATGGAGGCCAGCAGCCGCAGGTGGGCCACCTGGTGGGCGGGACCCTCCACGTGCCCGTGCACCATCGTCGCCGTGGACGTCAGCCCGACCTCGTGGGCGGTGGTGACCAGCTCCACCCAGCGCGCCACCGGCATCTCCGGGCCGCCGGCCAGGCGGGCGCGCACGTCGTCGTCGAGGATGCGCGCGCCGGTGCCGGGCACCGAGCCCAGGCCCGCGGCGCGGGCGGCCTCGAGGAACTCCCGGGGGCTGCCGCCGCGGCGCTGCGCGGCGTCGGCGACCTCGGCGGGGCGGAAGGCGTGCAGGTGGATGCCCGGGGCGCCGGCGGCCACGTCCCGCACCAGGTCCAGGTAGCCGTCGGCGGGGGCGCCGGGCGGCAGCGGGCCCTGCGCGCAGACCTCGGTGGCGCCCAGGCGCTGCGCCTCGGCGGCCAGCTCGCGCACCCGCGCCCGGGCGCCGGGGGTGCCGGCGCCCACCCGCTCCACGTCGAGGTTGCGGTTGACGACGTACGTGACGTCGCCGCCGGCGCGCTGCGCGCGCACCGCGTCGGCGATCGCGCACAGCTCGTCCAGGGCGGGGCCGTCGGCGCCCAGCAGCGCCTGCGCCTGCGCGTCGCTGAGCCGGTCGGGGTCGGAGGCCGCGGTGCGCAGGGCGCCGCGCAGGTCAGCGGGGGGCACGCGGCGAGGCTAACCCGCCCGGCGCGCCGGGGCCCCACGCGGGCGTCAGGGGCAGTCGACCCACTCCGAGGCGCCGTCGGCGAAGCGCTGGTGCTTCCACACCGGCAGCTGCGCCTTCACCTCGTCCACCAGGCGCGCGCAGGCCGCGAACGCCTCGGCGCGGTGCGCCGCGGAGACCGCCACCGCCAGCGCCACGTCGCCGACGGCCAGGTCGCCCAGGCGGTGGCTGACGGCGACGGCGTCGACCTCGCAGCCCGCGGCCACCTGCGCCACCACCCGCGCCAGCACGTCGCCGGCGCTGGGGTGGGCCACGTAGCGCAGGTCGTCCACGCCGCGGCCGCCGTCGTGGTCGCGCACCACCCCGGCGAAGGTCACCACCGCGCCGGCGGCGGCGTCGGCCACCAGGGCGGCGTGCTCGTCGACGTCGAGGACGTCCTCGGTGACCGCCGCGCGGGCCACCCGCCGGGCGGGGGCGCGCAGGCGCGAGGTGTCGGGTGCGCTCGTCACGCGCCCAGGGTAGGCGCGGGGGCGCGGGGGCGCCGCGCCCCGCCGTGGGGGAGACTCCCCGCGTGGAGGACTGCGGGAGCTGGCGGGTCGTCGTGCCCGTCAAGGGCGGCGGCGCGGCCAAGACGCGCCTGGCGCTGCCGCCGGGCCCGCGGCTGGCCCTGGCCACGGCGATGGCCCTGGACTGCCTGGATGCGGTGCTGCGCTGCGGCGCGGTGCGCGCGGCGGTGTGCGTCAGCGACGACGAGGCGGTGCGCGCGGCCGCCGCCGGCCTGGGCGCCGCGGCGGTGCCCGCCGGCGGCCCCGGCCTGGCGCGCGCGGTGGACGCGGGGCTGGCGTCCGTGCCGCCCGGCCCGGCCGCCGTGCTCGTGGCGGACCTGCCCGCCCTGCGCCCGGAGGACCTGGGCACCGCCCTGGCCGCCGCCGCCGCGCAGCCGGGCCCGGTGCTGGTGGCCGACGCCGACGGCGACGGCAGCGTCCTGGTCGCCGACCGCGACGGGCGCCCCCCGCACCGCTTCGGCCCCGGCTCGGCCGCCGCGCACCGGGCGGCCGGCGCGCGCCCGCTGACCGGCGCGCTGCCCAGCCTGCGCCGCGACGTGGACACCGTGGAGGCGCTGCGCGCGGCCACCGCCCTGGGCGTGGGCCCGCGCACCTGCGCCGCCCTGGCCGGCGCCGGCCTGGCCGCGCCGTGCGCGCCGTGAACGGCACCCCCGCCCCGCCCCGCACCCCGTCGCGCGCGCTCCCCCGCGCCGCGCCCCGTCCCCCCGCCCCCCGACGTCCCCGCTGCCGGACCCTCGACCCCCGGAGGACCCCGCGATGACCACCGCACCCCTGCCCGCCCCGCGCCGGCTGCGCGGCTCCGCCCCGGCCACCGCCGCCCCCGAGCCGGGCCGGGTGCGCTCGGCCCTGGGCGCGGCGCGCGCCGGTGAGCTGGACGCCGCGTCCGCCGAGGTGCTGCTGCACGCGCGCGGCGCGGACCTGGCCGCCCTGTGCGCGCTGGCCGGGCCGGTGCGCGACGAGGCGATGGCCCGCGCCGGGCGCCCCGGGGTGGTCACCTACTCCAAGAAGGTGTTCGTGCCGGTGACGCGGCTGTGCCGCGACCGCTGCCACTACTGCACCTTCGCCACCGTCCCGGGCCGGGTGCCCTCGGCGTACCTGGAGCCGGAGCAGGTGCTGGCGATCGCCCGCGAGGGCGCGCTCGCCGGGTGCAAGGAGGCGCTGTTCACCCTGGGCGACGCCCCGGAGGACCGCTGGCCGGCCGCCCGGCGCTGGCTGGACGAGCGGGGCTTCACCGGCACGCTGGAGTACGTGCAGCACCTGGCGCGCCTGGTGCTCGACGAGACCGGGCTGCTGCCGCACCTGAACCCCGGGGTGATGACGTTCGAGGCGCTGCGCTCCTCGCGGGCGGTGGCGCCCTCGATGGGGATGATGCTGGAGACCACCGCGACGCGGCTGTGGAGCGAGCCGGGCCAGGTGCACTACGGCTCCCCCGACAAGGACCCCGCGCTGCGCCTGCGGGTGCTGGAGGACGCCGGCCGGGCGCGGGTGCCGTTCACCACGGGCATCCTCGTGGGCATCGGCGAGACGCCCGCCGAGCGGGTGGACTCGCTGCTGGCGATCCGCGACGCGGCCGCGCGCCACGACGGGGTGCAGGAGGTCATCGTGCAGAACTTCCGCGCCAAGGACGACACCGCGATGCGCGGCGCCGACGACCTCGGGCACGAGGAGTACCTGGCCGCGATCGCCGTGGCGCGGCTGCTGCTGGGCCCGGCGGTCTCGCTGCAGGCGCCGCCGAACCTGTCCGACCCCGGCCAGCGCGAGCAACTGCTGGCCGCCGGGGTGGACGACTGGGGCGGGGTCTCCCCGCTGACGCCGGACCACGTCAACCCCGAGCGGCCCTGGCCGCAGCTGGACGACCTGGCCGCCACCACGCGCGGGGCGGGCTTCCGCCTGGCCGAGCGGCTCACCGCGCACCCGCGCTTCGTGCTCGACGCGCTGGCGGGCTCGGACGAGTGGGTGGACCCGGCCCTGCACGCCCCGCTGGCGGCGCTGGCCGACGCGGGCACGGGCCTGGCCGACGAGGCGGCCCGCCCGGTGGGCCGGGTGGTGCGGTGAGCGCGGAGCCCGCTCCCCCCTCCGACGCGGAGGTGGCCATGGCCCGCTTCGCGGCGGACCAGCTCGGCCGGGACGCCGCGCCGGAGTTCTCGGAGTTCTCCGACAGCTCCGGGCGGCGCTGGCTGGACGTGCTGACGGTGCGCGATGCCCCGCGCCCGGGGCACGTGTCGGTCTCCACCCTGTCGATGCACCGCTGGGTGAACGTGGTGGGCTCCGGCGCCGACCGGCACGACGAGCGCGTGGAGCTGGTGACGGTGCTCACCGGCGTGGACGCCGGCGACGCCGCGGCGCTGCTGGTGGCCCCGGCGTTCACGGCGGCGGCCGAGGGCTGGCCGGTGCAGGCCGGCACGGTCTTCCCCGGCGTCGTCGGCGAGGTGCTCGGCGGGGGCGCGCAGCACCTGCTGCTCACCGCGCCGGGCCTCTTCCCGCGCCTGGCGCGCTACCGCCTCGAGCCGGACCTGGCGGTGCGCTGGCTGCAGGCGGTGCCGATCCACGACGTGGAGCGCGACTTCCTGGACGCGCGCGGGTTGGAGGCGCTGGAGGAGCGGTTCGCGGCGGCGGAGATCGCCGTGGCCGACCTGCGCCGGCCGCCGGTGGACCTGGCCTGAGCGGCTGACGGGCGGCCCGGTCCCGCCGGCCCCGCCGGGCCCGCCCGCCGGTCAGCCGGTCAGCCGGTCAGCCGGTCAGCCGGTCAGCCCGATGCGGTCGGTGAAGGCGTTGGCGAACTTCGCGCCCGGGTCGTGGCGGGCCACGAGGGCGCGGGCGTCGGCGAAGCGCGGGTAGCGGGCCGCCAGGGTCGCCGCGTCGGTCACGAACAGCTTGCCCCAGTGCGGTCGCGGCGCGAAGGGCGCCAGCGCCTCCTCCACGTGCACCAGGGCGTCGAGCACCTCGCGCTGGCGCTGCTTGAAGGTGAAGTGGAACGCCACCGCGTCGCGCTCGTACGCCGAGGACAGCCACAGGTCGTCCGCGGCGACGGTGCGCACCTCGCACATGTGCAGCAGCGGCGCGAGGGAGGGGCCCAGCTCGCGCAGCGCCGCGACGGCGCCCAGGGCGTGCTCGCGGGGCACGAGGTGCTCGACCTGCAGCTCCTCGCCGTTGCTGGGCTGGAAGCCGTACCGGAAGTGCGGCAGCCGCTCGTGCCAGGGGCCGGGCACGCCGAGCTGCTCGGTGGCGTTGCGCACGTCCACCTCCGGCAGCGGGTGCAGCGCCTCGGTGGCGGGGCGGGCCCCGAACAGCTCCGCGGGGGCCTCGGCGGAGTCCGACAGGCGCGTCTTCAGCCAGACCTGCGCGGTGTCCTGGCCGACCCAGGTGGTGTAGACGCTGACGCTGTAGGCGGCGGAGGTGACGGCGTCGAAGTTCGCGGTGAGCGCCTCGAAGGACAGGCCGGAGTAGACGTCCTGGCGCACCCGGTAGGTGGGCACGACGTCCAGCTCGAGGGCGGTGACGACGCCGAGGGCGCCCAGGGCCACGACGCTGCCGGCGAACCCCTCCTGCCCCCGCTCGAGGCGGCGCAGCTCGCCGTCGGCGCCGACCAGCTCCAGGGCGCGCACGTCGGCGGCCAGGCAGCGGGTGCGGTCGCCGGAGCCGTGGGTGGCGGTGGCCACCGCGCCGGCGACGCTGATGTGCGGCAGGGAGGCCATGGTGCGCAGCGCCCAGCCCTGCTCGTGCAGCCGCTGGGCGAGGGCGCCGCAGGTGGTGCCGGCGCCGACGCGCACGCTGCCGGCGGCGCCGTCGACCTCCACCGGCGCGGGCAGCGCCTCCAGGGAGACCAGGTCCCCCGGGGAGTCGGCGACGTCGTTGAAGCAGTGCCGGGTGCCCAGCGCCCGCACGCGCCGCGCGCCCGCCACGACCTCGCGCAGCTGCTCCAGCGTCTCGGGGCGGTGCAGGGTGCGCGCCGCGTAGCGGTGGTTGCGGGCCCAGTTCAGGCCGGGGGCGCCGCTGGGCGCCGTGCTGGACGTCGTCGTCGAGGTGCTCACGGGCGGCACCGTAACCGGTGCGCGGACGCCGCGGGGGCGGGACGCCGCGAGGGCGGCCCCCCTGGTGGAGGACCGCCCTCGCGGGTGGTGCTGGTGGTGCGGGGGGACTCAGAAGTCCATGCCGCCCATGCCGCCGTCGGCGCCGCCGGCGGCCGGGGCCGCCTTCTCCGGCTTGTCGGCGATGACGGCCTCGGTGGTGAGGAACAGGCCCGCGATGGACGCGGCGTTCTGCAGCGCGGAGCGCGTCACCTTGACCGGGTCGTTGATGCCCGCCTCGAGCAGGTCCACGTACTCGCCGGTGGCGGCGTTGAGGCCGTGACCGGTGGGCAGGTTGCGGACCTTCTCCGCCACGACGCCGCCCTCGAGGCCGGCGTTCACGGCGATCTGCTTCAGCGGGGCCTCGACGGCGACCTTGACGATGTTCGCGCCCGTGGCCTCGTCACCGGTCAGCTCGAGCTTCTCGAACGCGATGGCGCCGGCCTGGATGAGGGCCACGCCACCACCGGCGACGATGCCCTCCTCGACGGCCGCCTTGGCGTTGCGCACGGCGTCCTCGATGCGGTGCTTGCGCTCCTTGAGCTCGACCTCGGTGGCCGCGCCCGCCTTGATGACGGCCACGCCGCCGGCGAGCTTGGCGAGGCGCTCCTGCAGCTTCTCGCGGTCGTAGTCGGAGTCGCTGCGCTCGATCTCGGCGCGGATCTGGCCCACGCGGCCGGCGATGGCGTCGGCGTCGCCGGCGCCCTCGACGATGGTGGTCTCGTCCTTGGTGACGACGACCTTGCGGGCGCGGCCCAGCAGGTCGAGGTCGGCGGTGTCGAGCTTGAGCCCGACCTCCTCGGAGATGACCTGGCCACCGGTGAGGATGGCGATGTCGCCCAGCATGGCCTTGCGGCGGTCGCCGAAGCCGGGGGCCTTGACGGCGACCGACTTGAAGGTGCCGCGGATCTTGTTGACGACCAGGGTCGCCAGGGCCTCGCCCTCGACGTCCTCGGCCACGATCACCAGCGGCTTGCCGGACTGCATGACCTTCTCCAGCAGCGGGAGCAGGTCCTTCACCGTGGAGATCTTGGAGTTCAGGATGAGGATGTAGGGGTCCTCGAGCTCCGTCTCCTGACGCTCCGCGTCGGTGACGAAGTAGGGGGAGATGTAGCCCTTGTCGAAGCGCATGCCCTCGGTGAGCTCGAGCTCCAGGCCGAAGGTGTTGCTCTCCTCGACGGTGATGACGCCTTCCTTGCCCACCTTGTCGAGGGCCTCGGCGATCAGCTGGCCGATGGAGGCGTCACCGGCGGAGATGCCGGCGGTCGCGGCGATCTGCTCCTTGGTGGTGACCTCCTTGGCGGCGCCGAGCAGCTGCTCGGTCACGGCCTCGACGGCCTTCTCGATGCCGCGCTTGAGGCCCATCGGGTTCGCACCCGCGGCCACGTTGCGCAGGCCCTCGCGCACGAGCGCCTGGGCCAGGACGGTCGCGGTCGTCGTGCCGTCACCGGCGACGTCGTCCGTCTTCTTCGCGACCTCCTTGACGAGCTCGGCCCCGATCTTCTCGTACGGGTCCTCGAGCTCGATCTCCTTGGCGATGCTCACACCGTCGTTGGTGATCGTGGGGGCGCCCCACTTCTTCTCCAGGACGACGTTGCGGCCCTTGGGGCCGAGCGTGACCTTGACAGCGTCGGCGAGCTGGTTCATCCCGCGCTCGAGGCCGCGGCGGGCCTCCTCGTCGAAGGCGATGATCTTGCTCATGCCTGGTGTTCCTCCCAGAAGGCGGGCGGTGGTCGGCCGGAGCGGTGCCCGCGACGGACGGCCGGCGGCGTCGGGGTCACGTCCCCCGCGCCGGCGGCCTCACCGGACCGGCCGGGAGCTTTCGCTCCCGGGTCGAGGTGCTGCTGGTGCTGTCACTCTCGACTCGAGAGTGCCAACGCCAATGTTGGCACTCTCCCACCCCGAGTGCAAACCCCCTCGCCCGGGGGCACCGGCCCGCCGCGGCCCTCGCGCGCGCGGTCCGGCACCGCCGGCGACCGCCCCCGGCGGGGGGCGGTCGCCGGCGCGGCGGCTCAGAGGCCGCGCACGCTCTCGGCCTGGGGGCCCTTCTGGCCCTGGCCGACCTCGAACTCGACGCGCTGCCCCTCCTCGAGGGAGCGGTAGCCGTCGGCGACGATCGCCGAGTAGTGCACGAAGACGTCGGCGCCACCGTCGTCCACGGTGATGAAGCCGTACCCCTTCTCGGCGTTGAACCACTTCACGGTGCCCTGAGCCATTGCCTTCTCCTGGTGGTGCAGCGAGCGGGACGCCCCCGGCGTCGCCCGGGGACGGGTCTCACGCTGCCCGCGGCGGTGAGGCCGTGGGCGAGGCCCGACGTGCCGGCCCCGTGCAGGACGCGCTCATCGAACTGATCGACCGCTGCTCAGGCTAGTGGTGGGAGGGGCTCGCGGGGCAGGGTTCGACCAGGCCGGTCCGCGGGGCGGGACACCTCACAGCAGCCCCGCGGCGGTGCCCACCAGCGGGCCGGCGACCCGGCGCACCGCCAGCACCGCCGCGCCGGCCACCAGCAGCACCAGCGCCGACCAGGCCAGCACGAGCAGCAGCACCCCCGCGGGCGAGCGGCGCGTGCGGTGCGCCCCGCGCCGGGCCGCGAGCTGGCGCGGCCCCCGCCCGCCGCGCGCGCTCAGGGCTGCACGCCCAGGCGGCGCGCCGAGCGGGCGCGCTGGCGGCTGGAGCGCATGCGCCGCAGGCGCTTGACGAGCATCGGGTCGTGCTCGAGCGCCTCGGGGGTGTCGATGAGGGCGTTGAGCACCTGGTAGTAGCGCGTGGGCGTCAGGTCGAACATCTCGCGCACCGCCTGCTCCTTGGCGCCGGCGTACTTCCACCACTGCCGCTCGAAGGCCAGGATCGCGGCGTCGCGGCGGCTGAGCGCACCCTCGGCCCCGCCGGGCTCCGCGCCCCCCTCGCGCGCCGTCGCGCCGACCTGCCCCTGCGACCCGTCCACGACCTGCCCCTCTCCTGCGACCGGCCCCACTGTAGGAGGCGCCGGCGGCGCGGGCCGCGCGCGGCGCGCGGGGCCGGGCGCACCGCGTTAGCGTCGCCGCGTGCCCGCCCAGCGCCCCGGACCCGAGCCGCAGCAGACCGCCCTGCCCCTGGACGCCGTCGGGGAGGGCGGGGACGGCGACGACCCCGCGGGCCTGGGCATCGACGACCTGGACCCCGGCTGGGCGCGCGCGCTGGCCCCGGTGCGCGCGGAGCTGTCGGCGCTCTCGGCGCGCCTGGCCGCCGAGCCCGGCCCGTGGCTGCCCGCGCCCGCCCACGTGCTGCGCGCCTTCCGCCAGCCGTTCGACCAGGTGCGCGTGCTGCTGGTGGGGCAGGACCCCTACCCCACGCCGGGGCACCCGATCGGGCTGGCGTTCGCCGTGGAGCCGCACGTGCGGCCGCTGCCGCGCAGCCTGGTCAACGTCTACAAGGAGCTGCGCGCGGACACCGGCGTGCAGCCGCCCGCGCACGGCGACCTGAGCGCCTGGACCCGCTCGGGCGTGCTGCTGCTCAACAGGGCCCTGACCGTGCGCGCCGGCGACGCCGGCTCGCACCGGCGCCTGGGCTGGCAGGCCGTCACCGACGCCGCCGTGCGGGCCCTGGCCGCGCGCGGCGGGCCGCTGGTGGCGCTGCTGTGGGGCCGCGACGCGCAGTCCGTGCAGCCGCTGCTCCAGGGGGTGCCGGTGGTGACCGGGGTGCACCCCAGCCCGCTGTCGGCCTCGCGCGGGTTCTTCGGCTCGCGCCCCTTCAGCCGCGTCGACGCCCTGCTGCGCGAGGCCGGCGGCGAGGGGGTCGACTGGCGGCTGGACGCCTGAGCGGGTCCCGCGCGCGCCGCGACCCGCCCGGCGCCCGGCCGCGCGGGCACGGCACGATGCCGCCATGAGCACCTCCCCCGCCGAGAGCGGCAGCAGCGCAGGCAGCGGCACCGGCAGCGTCGTCCGCACCCCCTTCGGGCGCACCCGCCGCGGCGAGCCCGTGGAGCGCTGGGAGCTGCGGCTGCCCTCCGGGGCGAGCGCCGAGGTCCTCACCCGCGGCGCGGCCCTGCACCGGCTGCGCGTGCCCGACGCGGCCGGGGCCCGGGGCGACGTGGTGGTGGCCCTGCCCGACGTGGCCTCCTACGAGGCCGCCGAGGGCTACCCGGGCGCGGTGGTGGGCCGGGTGGCCAACCGCCTGGCCGGCGGGCGCTTCACCGTCGACGGGGTCGAGCACCGCGTGCCGCTCAACGACGGCCCCAACGCCCTGCACGGCGGCGCCGAGGGCTTCGACCAGCGGGTGTGGCGGGCCGAGGAGGTCGCCGCGGCGGCCGGCCCGGCGGTGCGGCTGAGCCTGCGCAGCCTCGACGGCGACATGGGCTTCCCCGGCGAGCTGGTGGCGGCGGTGACCTACGCGCTGTCCGAGGGACCGGACGGGGTGGTGCTGCGGCTGGACTACGAGGCCACCACCACCGCGGCCACGCCGGTGAACCTCACCAACCACGCCTACGTCAACCTCGACGGGCCCGGCACGGTGGAGGACCACGTGCTGCGCGCGCACGCCTCGCGCTACCTGCCGGTGGACGAGGTGCTCATCCCCACCGGCGAGCTGCGCGAGGTGGCGGGCACCCCGTTCGACTTCCGCTCCCCCGCCCGCCTGGGCGAGCGGCTGCGCGAGGCCGACGAGCAGCTCCTGCGCGCCGGCGGCTACGACCACAGCCTCGTGCTCGACGACGCCGGCACCGGCGAGCGCGAGGTGGTGGAGCTCACCGGCCCGCGCAGCGGCCGGCGGCTGCGGGTGCGCACCGACGCGCCGGGCCTGCAGCTCTACACCGGCAACTTCCTGGACGGCGCCTGGCGCGACCTGTCCGGCCGGCCGGTGCGCCAGGGCGACGCCCTGTGCCTGGAGACGCAGCTGCTGCCCGACGCGGTGAACCGGCCGGCGTTCAGCGAGGGCGGGCTCGGCGGCGGGCTGGCCGGGGCCGTGCTGCGCCCGGGCGCGGTGTTCACCACCACGACCTCGTTCGTGCTGGACGCCCCGGGCGCCTGACCCCGGGATCAGGCGCGGGCGGCCCCGGCGACCGCCGGGGCCGCACCGGTGCGCCCCGGGCCCTCAGGCGCGGCGGACGGTGACCTTCGGCGGCACCTGCAGGGTCTGGGCGATGACGCAGTAGCGCTCGGCCAGGGAGACCATCTTCGCCTCGGTGGCCTCGTCGGCGTCGGAGGTGAAGTCGAAGGTGACGGTGACGTCGGTGATGCCCACGGGCACGGAGCGGTCCACCCCGAGGGTGCCGCGCGCGTCCCAGGTCGCCTCGGCGGTGACGCTGGCGCCGCGCAGCTCCACGCCCATCGCCGTGGCGACGCTGCGCAGCGTCACGCCGGCGCAGGCGGCGACGGCCTCGCAGAGCATGTCGGCGGAGCAGGCCTCGGTGCCGTCGCCGCCGGCGGCCGGGTGCAGCCCGGCGCGGGTGGTGCCGGCGAACCCGTCGACGGAGACCCCGATGGACTGCCCGTCCAGCACGGCCACCGCCCGCGCGGGCACGGCCGCGGAGGCGGGGTCCTCGCGGTACTTGTCCTTCAACGGCTTCTGCAGGGCCCTGAGCTCGGTCGCGTCCACCGGGGCACCCTAAGGCCGCGCGGCGGTGCGCGCAGCGGCCGCCGCCCGGTCCCGCGGCGCGCGGCCGGGCGGCGGGCGGGCAGCGGGCGGGCAGCGGGCGGGCAGACTGCCCCGCGTGAGGTGGGCGACGGCGGTGCGGACCGCGGAGCAGGTGGCCGAGCGGTGCGCGCACGTGGCGGCGCAGCCGCCGGGGATCGTGCGGCTGCGGGTGTCCGAGGCGTGGCTGTGGGGGCCGCTGCTGGGCCCGCCCGCCGAGGAGGTGCCCGACGAGGGCGGCGTCGGCGCGGCGCTGGTGTGCGACGCGGACCCGGTGGAGTGCGCCTGGGGCACCGCCCCGCCCGGCGCCGGGCAGTGGCTGGCCGCCTCGGGCCTGGCCAAGCGGCCGGTGCGGGTGGTCTTCCGCCCCGCGGGGCGCCCGGTGGCCAACCACGCGGTCACCGCGCCCGTGCGGCTGTGGTCGCTGGAGGGCGGCACCGACGGGGCCGTGCTGGAGGCGCTGCGCGCCGGGGAGGGCGCCCGGCTGCGCCCGCCGGAGCCGGCGCCGGAGGTGCTGCGCGCGCAGCTGGAGCAGGAGCTGGCGGCGAGCCTGACCGCGGTGCGCCGCACCAGCGGGGACTTCGCCGCGCACCGCTGGGCGCCGGGCTCGCCGCTGGGGCGCGCCGACGCCCTGGCGGCCGCGGTGGCCGGGCACCTGGAGCTGCTGGACGCGCTGGGCCGCTGAGGGCGCCGCCCCCGGGGACCCGGCCCCCCGGGCCCCGGGTCCCCGGGTGCCTCAGGGGCAGACGACGCGCCACACGTCGGCGTGCATCTCGAAGCGCTCGTGGCGCTGCGGGTCGCTGACCTCGCCGTCGGAGTTGAGCCGGAAGGTGCCCTCCAGGGCGGTGATCTCCACCGTCCTGCCGGTCGTGGTGGTCACGTCGTGGCGGTCCACGTGCACGCCGCTGCGCAGGCCGCTGGCGAAGCCCAGGCGCGCCAGGGGCCCGGTGGAGGTGGACACCACCACGTCGGCGACGCCGTCGTGCGGGTCGGCGGCGGGCACCAGGGGGGCGCCGCCGCCGATGGTGCCGCCGATGCCGATGCCGACGACGAGCAGCGGGCGCTCCCCCGTGGCCACCACGCGGCCGTCGACCTCCACCCGCAGCCGGAAGCCGCGCCCGGCGCCGACGCCGGCCCACAGCGCGCCCACCGGGTAGGCGCCGGCGCGCAGGACGCCCTTCAGCCGCTGCGCCCTGGCGGTGGCGGCGGCGCCGATGCCGGCGTGGACGGTGTTGACGGTGATCCGCTCGTGGCCGTCGACGAGCAGCTCCAGGTCGCGCGGGCGCCCGCGCAGGGCCACCCGCGCGGCGGCCACCGGGTCCAGCGGCAGCCGCAGGGAGCGGGCCAGGTCGTTGCCGGTGCCCAGCGGCACCACGCCCAGGGGCCCGACGTCGCGGGTGGCGCCGGCGTCCCAGAGCAGCTGCAGCGCGGCGTGCAGGGTGCCGTCGCCGCCCAGCAGGACGACGCGGCGGCCGTCGCCGGCCAGCAGCGCCGCGCGCAGGTCGTCCAGGCCGCGGGTGCGCCGCAGCTCGACGTCGGCCTCGCGCCCGAGCTCGCCGACGACCGCGTCGACCGCGGCCTCGCGGGCGGACCCGGCGGCGGCGTTGACGACGGCGAGGACCCCGCCCGGTGGTGGCTCCCCCGGCCCCGGCGCGGGGCGCGGCCCCGCCTGCTGCTGCTCTCCCACACCGGGACCAACGCCGCGGCGGCGGCGCGCGTGCCCGGCGCGGGCGCGCTCACGGCGGGTTCACACCACCTCGCCGGCGGGCGCGGGCGCGGGCGCCGCGAGCAGCCGGTCCAGCAGCCGGGTCAGCGCCGGCACGTCGGCGACGACGTCGGCGACGTTGTCGAGGAACCTCAGGCGCCAGGGCAGCGCCGGCTCGGTGCCGGGCAGGACGTGGTGGTGCAGGTCGGCGACCGCGGCGAGCTTGTGGAAGGTGGGGTACGACAGGCCCGAGGGGGCGATCTCCACCAGGTGGGCGCCCGGGGGGCAGTACAGGGCGTTGGTCAGCCCCGCGCCGTGCACGCCCACCACCAGGCGGGCGGAGGAGAAGAGCGCCACCTCCTCGGCCAGGGTGGCGTCGGCGGTGTCGACGACGGCGAGGCCGCGCTCGCGCACGACGCGCAGCACCTCGCCGCGGTTGAGCAGCCGGCGCCGCCCGTCGCCCACCCGGTCCACGAACAGCGCCGCCGGCCCGCCGCCGCGGCGCAGCGGGGCGACGCGGGCGCGCACGTCCTGCACGACCCAGCGCGGGACGTCGTAGCCGGCGGAGGGCACGGAGGTGACCAGCAGGCGCTCGGCGGTGAAGCGGTGCCCGAGGCCGGTGGGCACCGGCACGCGCGCCGCGCGGGGCACGCCGAGGTGGTCCAGCCACTGGCCGAGGTGGGGGTGGATCGGCTCGGGGACGAGCCAGTGATCGACCTCGCGCGGGTCGGCGGCGGCGGCCAGCAGGCTCAGGCGGGGCACGGCCTGCACCGTCCAGTGGTAGTAGTTCGGCGCCCACGGGGACAGCAGCGAGGCCGTGGTGCCCGCCAGCGCGCGGGCGGGCCCGTCGGGCCGGGCGGGGGCCGCCAGCCGGCGCGCCGAGGAGGCCCGCTCCTGGGGGCGGTCGACGTCCTGCCACAGGTCCGCGATGAGGCGGCCGGAGTCGAAGACCCAGCCGGCCCCGCCGACGACCGTGGCGCCGCGCACGTCGAGGACGAACTGCTCGCCCGCGGCGCCGACGTGCCCGGCGCGCCAGGAGCGCCACGTGCCGCGCGGCAGCCCCTCGGGGCGGTGCAGCGGCACCGGCCCGGTGGCGGGGTGGACCGGGACCCGGCGGGCGCCGCCGCGGGCGGCGAGCTCGGTGGAGGTCGTCTCGGGGTGCGCCGCCGCGGGCGCGGCCGCGGCCCGCAGCCGGTCGCGCACGTGGAAGCCGAGCGCGCGCCGGAGCAGGTAGGGCCAGCCGACGTTGCCCGTCGCCACGTCAGCGATGGTGACGGTTCGCTCGGGACGTGACCACTCTCACGTCGCGTCACCCCGCGTGACGGCCCGTGCGGCGGCCCGCGCGACGGCTCGCCGGGGGCGCGGGCGCGCTCAGGCCAGCGGGTCGGCCACCCGCCCGGCGCCGTCGGCCCAGCGGTAGGCGCGGCGGCCGCCGACCAGCACGTGCAGGGCGCGCGAGGACACCAGCAGCGGGTCGCCCGACCAGACGACGACGTCGCCGTCGAGGCCGGGGGCCAGGGAGCCGACGCGGTCGTCCAGGCCGAGCACGCGGGCGGGGTTGAGCGTCATCGCGCGCAGCGCCTCGTCGGGGTCCAGGCCCTCGCGCACGGCCACGGCCGCCGAGAGGGTCAGGTGCTGCACCGGCACCACGGGGTGGTCGGTGGTCAGGGCGACGGTGACCCCGGCGCGCGCGAGCACCCCGGGCACGGCGGGCGTGCGGTGGCGCAGCTCCGGCTTGGAGCGCGAGGTCAGCAGCGGGCCGACGACGGCGGGCACGCCGGCGCGCGCGAGCACGTGCGCCACGAGGTGGCCCTCGGTGGCGTGGTTGAGCACCAGCCGGTAGCCGAACTCCTCGGCGATGCGCACGGCGGTGGCGATGTCGTCGGCGCGGTGGGCGTGCTGGTGCCAGACGATCTCGCCGGCCAGGACGCGGGCCAGCACCTCCGCGTCGCGCTCGTCGCCGACGGGCTCGTCCCACGGTTCGCCGGCGGCCAGCGCCCGCTCGCGGCGGGCGGCGTGGCGGCGGGCGGCGGCGAAGGCGTCGCGCAGGGCGGCGGCCACGCCCATGCGGGTGGTGGGCCCGTCGTTCTTCTTGGGGTTCTCCCCCAGCGCGCTCTTCACGCCCACGGGCGCGCGCAGCAGCATCTCGTCGACGGTGGCGCCCCACGTCTTCAGCGCGGCGGTCTGCCCGCCCACGACGTTGGCCGAGCCGGGCATGACGACCGCGGTGGTCACGCCGACCGAGAGCGCGTCGGCGAAGCCGGTGTCGGCGGGGTCCACGCCGTCCAGGGCGCGCAGCCGGGCCCCGCGCGGGGTGCCCTTCTCGTTGACGTCGGCGCCGTGCCAGCCCTCCCCCTCGGCGTGCACGCCGAGGTGGGTGTGCGGCTCGACGAAGCCGGGCAGCACCAGGTGGCCGGTGGCGTCCAGGACGTCGGCGCCCTCCGGCACGGCCACGTCGGGGCCGACGGCCTCCACGCGCCCGCCGCGCAGGAGCACGGTGGCCCGCTCGCGCTCGCCGGCCCAGCCGGGGGTCAGGCGGAGGACGGTGCCCCCGACGATCGCCACGTCCCGCAGTGCGCTGTCCACCGGCGCAGTGTGCCCGGTGACCGCGGCGGGGCACCGGCTCGGGGTCGTACCGGGGTCGCACCGGTGCCGGCGACCGGGCGGGTCCCCGCCTTCCGGAACAGGTTCCCGACGTTCCGGAAGGTGCGGCGGCGTTTCTGCCGCGCCCCGGCCCGGTGGCCGCTACCGTGACGACCCTCACGCCCCGGCGACGGTCCGGGGAGGACGAGGAGGTTCTGGTGAGCACGACGGACCACGGATCCAGCGGCCCGCCGTCCGGCGCGGGCCCGGCACGCACACCGTACGAGGAGGTGCGCGACTCCCCGGAGTTCCAGGCGCTGCGGCGGCGCTTCCGCCGCTTCGTCCTGCCGCTGTCGGCGCTGTTCCTGGTGTGGTACGCCACCTACGTGCTGCTGGCCGACTACGCGCACGGCTTCATGGGCACCCGCCTCGGCGGCAGCAACATCACGGTCGGGCTGCTGCTGGGGCTCGGCCAGTTCGTCTCCACGTTCGTCATCACCACGGTGTACGTGCGGTGGGCGAACAAGAACTTCGACCCGGCGGCCGAGGAGCTGCGCCGCCGCGTGGAGGGGGGTGACCGGTGAGCGCGGCCCTGAGCGCCCTGCCCGCCGCGGCGGCCGGCACGGACATCGGCAACCCGGGCGTCAACATCGCCATCTTCGCCGCCTTCGTCGCGGTGACGCTGGCCGTGGTCATCAAGGCCAGCCGCAACAACCGCTCGGCGGCCGACTTCTACGCCGGCGGGCGCGGCTTCACCGGCCCGCAGAACGGCGTGGCCATCGCCGGCGACTACCTCTCGGCGGCCAGTTTCCTCGGCATCGCCGGGGCCATCGCGATCTACGGCTACGACGGGTTCCTGTACTCCATCGGGTTCCTCGTCGCGTGGCTGGTGGCGCTGCTGCTGGTGGCGGAGCTGCTGCGCAACACCGGGCGCTTCACGATGGCCGACGTCCTCAGCTTCCGGCTGCGCGAGCGGCCCGTGCGCACGGCCGCGGCGATCTCGACGCTGGCGGTGTCGTTCTTCTACCTGCTGGCGCAGATGGCCGGCGCCGGCGGGCTGGTCGCCCTGCTGCTGGGCATCGACTCGCGCGCGGGGCAGAACGTCGTCATCGCGGTCGTGGGCGCCCTCATGGTGCTCTACGTCCTCGTCGGCGGCATGAAGGGCACCACCTGGGTGCAGATCATCAAGGCGTGCCTGCTCGTGGTGGGCGCGGCCGTGATGACGGTGTGGGTGCTGGCCCGCTACGGCTTCAACCTCTCGGAGGTCCTCGGCGCGGCCGTGGCCGCCCCCGGCTCGGCCGGCGAGGCCCTGCTGGAGCCCGGCGCGCAGTACGGCGCCAGCGAGACCTCCAAGCTGAACTTCCTGTCGCTGGCGCTGGCGCTGGTGCTGGGCACCGCGGGCCTGCCGCACGTGCTCATGCGCTTCTACACGGTGCCCAGCTCCAAGGAGGCCCGCCGCAGCGTGGTGTGGGCGATCTGGATCATCGGCGTCTTCTACCTGTTCACCCTCGTCATCGGCTACGGCGCGGCGGCGATCGTCGGGCCGGACGCCATCCGGGCCGCTCCGGGGCGGGCCAACTCCGCCGCGCCGCTGCTGGCCTACGAGCTGGGCGGCACGATCCTGCTGGGCGTGATCGCGGCGGTGGCGTTCGCGACGATCCTCGCGGTTGTCGCCGGCCTGGCGATCACCGCCAGCGCCTCCTTCGCGCACGACATCTACGCCAGCGTCATCAAGAAGGGCGAGGTCTCGCCCACCGCCGAGGTGCGGGTCGCGCGCATCACGATCGTCGTCATCGGCGCGGTCGCCATCGTCGGCGGCATCTTCGCCAACGGGCAGAACGTGGCGTTCCTCGTGGCGCTGGCGTTCGCGGTGGCCGCCAGCGCGAACCTGCCCACGATCCTGTACTCGCTGTTCTGGCGGCGGTTCACCACGCGCGGCGCGCTGTGGAGCACCTACGGCGGCCTGCTCTCCTGCCTGGTGCTCATCGCGCTCTCCCCGGTCGTCTCGGGCAAGACGGACCCGGTCACCGGGGCGAGCCTGTCGATGATCACCGACACGTCCGTGGACTTCTCCTGGTTCCCGCTGGAGAACCCGGGCCTGGTGACGATCCCGCTGGCCTTCTTCCTGGGCTGGCTGGGCTCGGTCACCGGCCGCGAGCGCGGCAACGAGAAGCGCGCGGCGGAGATGGAGGTGCGCTCGCTCACGGGCGCCGGCGCGGAGAAGGCCGTGCAGCACTGACGTCCCCTGCGCGTGCGAGGAGCCGCGGACGGCCGGGTCGCCGGTCGTCCGCGGCTCCTCGCGCGTGGCGCCCCGGGCGCTCAGGCGCAGGCGGGCTTGACGGGCACGGGCAGGCCGGTGTCGGCCCAGGTGTCGGTGGAGAAGTCGATGCCGGCGGGGGCGATGACGGCCCCGTAGCGGCTGCCGTGGCCGTAGCGGTTGCGGCTGAAGACGACGTTCGAGAAGTTCGCCACGCAGCTGACGTTCACCGAGTACGCCCCGCCGTTGAAGAAGTTGTCCTCGAAGCGCGCATCGCGCAGCACCTGCGCACCGGTCTCGCTGCCGAGCTGGACGGCGGCGTTGAGGAAGTCCGCGGAGCCGGCCTGGCGGGGGTCGAAGGTGTTGCGGCGCACGAGGATGCCGGTGCCGGAGGTGGACTGGGTGCCGTCGGTGTGGACGCCGTCGGCGCGCACGAGGTCGTGCACCCAGCTGTCCTCGATCGTCACGCGGTCGCCCAGGCGCGGGCCGTCGTGGGTGCCGCGCACCTCCACGCGCCGCAGCGTGTAGCCGCTCCAGCCGATCGCGACCTCCGCCTTGCCGCGGCCGTCGATCTCGGAGTCCTCCATGACGAAGCCGGGGGCGTCGACCAGGCTGACGGCGCGCAGCTGCTCGCTGTCGCAGGTGATCCGCGAGTTGCGCACGGTGACGCCGGGGGCGTGCACCGTCAGGCAGCCCTGCACGTCCAAGCCGTCCAGGACGGCGCCGGCCTCCCAGACCTCCAGGTCCGTGGAGGGCGTGAGCTGCACGCCGGCGGGCACGCCCGTGGTGGCGGCGCCCGGGTACCCGGCGGGCACGCTCGTGGTGTCCAGCGGGACGGCGCGCAGCCACTTGGTGACCGTCTGGACCTGGTACTTGCCGCTGTAGAGCCTGGCCACCAGGGCGACGGCGCCGGTGCGCCCGGTGAGGTCGGCGGTGCCGGTGCCGGTGTGGGTGGTGCCGTCGAAGGTGACCGCGCCGAGGGTGCCGACGACCGCGCCGTCGAGGGAGTAGGTGCCGCGGTCGAACTTCACCGGGGTCGTCACCGCGATGGGGACCGTCGTCGCGGGGATGTTCGCCATGTTCACGCTGGCGCCCTGGTACGTCATGCCGGGGGTGGTCGCGGCGCGCGCGGTGGGCGCGGGCAGCACGGACGCGGCGGCGACGGCCGCGAGCAGCGCGGCGGTGACCAGGGAGCGGACGCGGGAGGCGCGGGAGCGGGAAGCGGTGATCACAGGATCCTCCGGAACTCAGCGGGTCGTTCTGCTGAAGTTCTCGGGACGGTCCAGCGCCTACTGCTTCGGCCAAGGCGTCACGGCGAACGGGTGAGCCGGGGTTTGAACCGGTGACCGCCAGGGCGTGGCGCCGCTCACCGGCCGGACCCCCGGTGCGCCCGCGGGGAGGTCGGGCGGTTCCGCGGGGTTCAGCGGCGGCCGAGCGGCGGGGTCGCCGAGCGGGGCGCGGTCAAGTCGGCGTGGCGGCGGTCCGGCCGGGCGCGCCCGACCAGGTCGCGGGCCGTGCGCAGCAGGTACCAGGCGCTCACGAGCGCGGCCAGGACGACGAGGGCCCGCGCCTAGTGCGGCAGGACCCAGTCCCGCGGGCGTAGCGCGGCGAGCAGACCGAGCACGAGCGCCACGGGGGCGCCCCAGCGCAGCGACCACCACCGCGGCCGCGTCAGCGCCACGGGCAGGCGTAACGTCCCCCAGGCGACGAAGGCGGCGTAGGTGACGACGTTCACCGCGAAGCCGATGTTCATGGTGAGCAGCACGCCCAGGTGGAACAGCGAGGCGATCGCGATCCCCACCCGCCACGCCCGCCAGTTCAGCGCGGCGAGGACGAGCAGCCCCTCCAGCAGGACGGTGGCGACGTCGGCGACCTCCCACAGGAAGGCGCTGCGCACGTCCAGGGCCGTGCTCGCCAGCAGTTCGGTGCGGCCGTTGACGTGGTACTGGGTGAACATCACGCCCTGCACGGCCTGCGTCGCCGGGGACAGCCAGCCGCTGAGCAGCTTGGGCACGGCGGCCGTGAGGAAACCCAGTCCCACGAGGAGCGCGAGCAGCCGCAGCGGCCACTGCGGCGGGGCGGGCACCGCGCTCCCGGGCCCGGCCCGGCGGGCGCGGCGCAGGCCGTCGACGGAGACGGCGTCCCCCCAGCGGGCGAACGCGAGGACCAGCGGCACCAGCACGAGGAAGATGTCGTGGTCGATCTTGCCGAGGCTGTACGCGATGCCGTTGCCGGTCAGCAGCGTCAGCCCGACCACGACGGAGGCGGTGCGGGTGAACAGCCCCAGCAGCAGGAACGCGGCGGCGACGGCGAGGAGCAGGTCCAGGCCGGTGAGCACCGCCGGCGGCGGGACGGCGCGCAGCAGCATGAAGGGCCCGGGCGGGCCGTCGACGAAGGAGTCCGGGAAGGCCCCCACCCAGGCGAACCGCCGGGGGGTCAGCAGCAGCAGCAGGGCGAACAGCACCCGGTAGCGCCCCAGGTCGGTGGCGGTGAAGGGCCCGCGCTCGACCCACCGGTCGAACGCCGCCCACGCCCGGCTCACCGGTCACCGCCGGCGGCGAGGTCGACGCGCACGTGGTCGAGGTCCTCGAGCACGCGGCGGGAGCCGTCGTCGAGGGAGTACCCGACCCGCTGCCAGCGCACGTCCAGCGCGGTGACGGGCCGGTCGTCGAGGGTCGCGGCGCGCTCGCGCAGCCAGGCCACCGTGCGCGGGTCGTCGGCGGCCTCCTGGTCGCCGAAGCCGCGGGCGAAGACGTAGCGCGGCAGGACGCCGGTGGGCGGCAGGACCTCCTCGACGCTGCTGGTGCGCCGCTGACCGCCGGCGAGCTCGAGGGTGACCTCGGCCTCGGTGGTCACCGCCTCGCGCCCGGCCAGGGGCACCCCGCCGAAGGAGGGCTGGTAGAGGCCGGGGTACGGCTCGGAGGCCAGGTGGCGGATCCCGACCTGGAGGGGCAGGGCGATCACGGCGAGGGCGAAGACCGCCCGCACTGCCGTGCGCCGGGGAGCTGCGCGGTGCGTGGTGGTCGACACGGGTGAACCCTAAGAGTCACCACGTAATCCCGTAGCGTCATTTCCCGGATCGTCCCGCCCCCCGTTCGGGGGTGTCGACGACGGGGACGGGACGGCTCAGCAGGCCTTGGCGACGGGCACCGCGGTGGCGCTGTCGGACCAGGTGTTCCCCGACAGCTTCACGCCGGCGGGAGCGATCACGGCGCCGTACTTTCCGCCGTGGCCGAAGCGGTTGTCGCGGAATACCACGCTCTTGTCGACGTTCGCGGTGCAGCTGACGTTGACGGAGTAGGTGCCGCCGTTGAAGTAGTTCCTCTCGAACACCGCGTTGCGCAGCTTCTTCGCGCCGGTCTCGGTGCCCAGCTGCACGGCGGCGTTGAGGAAGTCGTCGGCCCCGGGGGTGCGCGGGTCGAGGGTGTTGTGTCGGACCATGATGCGCTCACCGCTGGTGGACTGCAGCGCGTCGGTGTGCACGTCGGGGTCGCGGACCAGGCCGTGCACCCAGCTGTCCTCGATCGTCACGTCGCTGCCCAGGCGCGGGCCGTCCTGGGTGCCGCGCACCTCCACGCGCCGCAGCGTGTAGCCGCTCCAGCCGATCGCGACCTCGGCGGTGCCGTTCGCGCCGTCGATCTCGGAGTCCTCCATGACGAACCCCTTGGCGTCCTGCAGCGCCACGGCCTGCAGGCGGGCGTCGGCGCAGGTGACCTTCGAGTTGCGCACGACGACGTTCGCGGCGCGGACGGTCAGGCAGCCCATGTCGAGGCCGTCGAGCACGGTGCCGGGGGTGGTGACGACCACGTCACCGGTGCGCTGCAGCACCTTGCCGGCGGGCACGCCGGTGGTGGCGGCGTTCGGCCAGCCGGCCGGGATGCCGACCGGGGTGGGCGGGACCAGTCGCAGGACCTTGAACACGCTCTGCACCATGTACTTGCCCTTGTACAGCTTGGCGACGAGGGTGACCGAGCCGGTCCGCCCGGTCAGGTCCACGGTCCCGGTGCCGCGGTACGAGCCGTCGGCGTCGACGGCGGCGGAACCGACGGTGCCGACCTGGGTGGAGCCGACGAAGTACACGGCGCGGTCGAAGGCGACCGGGGTGACGGTCTCGATCGCGACGGCCGCAGCGGGGATGCGGGCGTTGTTGACGGTGGCGCCGTCGTAATTCATCACCGGGGAGGCGGCGGCCTGCGCGGCGGGGGCGGTGCCGATCCCGGCGCCGGCACCGAGGGCGGCGACGAGCGCGGCGGCCGCGAGCAGGGTGCGCGAGCGGCGGGGGCGACGGGCGGCGGCGGGGCGGGCGGCGGTGAGCACGGGAGGACTCCTGGTCCGGGAGGGGGTTCGTTCTTCTCCCCCCATGCATCGGGGCGCCCCGGCGCCTACTCTCTCCGCCCGCAGTGTGCTGGCGAACGGGTGATGCCCGGTTACACCCGTTCCCGTGCCCGTTCCCGCCCGTTCCCCGCGCGTGTCGGTGCGCCCGCCGGGGCCTGGACCGCTCGGCGCCGCGCCCTCAGCCGCGGGGCGCCGCGCCCGCCCCCGCGCGGGAGGCGCGCTGCGCGGCGGCGGCCGCGTCGTACAGCTCGCGCGCGACGGCGCCGTGCCGGCGGGCGACCTCGCGCACCGCCTCCTTCAGGCGCTCGCCGGCGCCCACGCGCTCCAGCACGCGCGCCACCAGCTCCGCCTCGTCCAGCTCCTCGACCCCGGCCCCCTCCTCGGCACCGGCGACGACCAGGCACACCTCCCCGCGCACCTCGCGCTGCCCGGCCCAGCGCGCCAGCTCCCCCAGGGGGGCGCGCACGACCTCCTCGTACGTCTTGGTCAGCTCCCGGCACAGCGCGGCCGGGCGGGCGGCGCCGAAGGCGGCGACCATCGCGGCGAGCGTGGCGGCGGTGCGGTGCGGGGACTCGAAGAAGACCAGGGTGCGCCGCTCGGCGGCCAGCTCGTGCAGCGCGCGCTCGCGCTGGCCGGGCTTGCGCGGCGGGAAGCCCTCGAAGGCGAAGCGGTCGCTGGGCAGCCCCGACAGGGCCAGCGCGGTCAGCGCCGCGGAGGGCCCGGGCAGGGCGGTGACGAGCAGCCCGGCCTCGGCGCAGGCGTGCACCAGCCGGTAGCCGGGGTCGGACACCGAGGGCATCCCGGCGTCGGTGACGAGCAGGACGGTGGCGCCGCCGGCGACCTCCTGCACCAGGGCGGGGGTGCGGGCGACCTCGTTGTGCTCGTGGTAGCTGAGCACCCGCCCGGCGGGGGCCACGCCCAGCGCGGCGCACAGGCGGTGCAGGCGGCGGGTGTCCTCGGCGGCCACGACGTCGGCGGCGGCGAGGTGCTCGCGCAGCCGGAGCGAGGCGTCGCCGGGGTTGCCGATGGGGGTGGCGGCCAGCACCAGGCGCCCGCGCCCCGCCACGTCCGCCACCGGGCCCGCCGCCGTGTCCACCGGCGTATCCACCGCCGGGCCCGCCGGCGTGTCCACCGCCGGGTCCAATACCGGGTCCACCGCCGGGTCCGGCGCCTCGCCCGTCGCGGCCCCGCCGTCGCTCCCCGTCGCCTCCACCCCCCGATCCTCGCGCACGCCGCGCCGCGGCCGGCGCGCGGCCGTGCGCGCGGGTGCGCACCTACGATGACGGACGTGATCGACAGCCGCGGGGACGTCGCGTGAGGCCGCTGCCGAGGACCGCGCCGTGAGCGCGACGAGCGCGGGCGCCCGGCCCGCGGCGCGCCGCTGGGACGAGCGGGAGGCGCGCGAGCGCCTGCTGGGCGGGGACTCGGAGACCACCGCCGAGCCGTGGTGGCGCGGCTGGGTGCCGCTGCTGGTGGTCACCGCGATCGGCGGCCTGCTGCGCTTCTGGCGCCTGGGCGAGCCGCACCAGCTCGTCTTCGACGAGACGTACTACGTCAAGCAGGGCTGGTCGCTGCTGCAGCACGGCGTGGAGCTGCGCAACGACCCCGACCTGGGCGCGACCCCGGACGCGCTGTTCACCGCCGGCACGCCGGACGTCTTCGACACCGTCGGCGACTTCGTCGTCCACCCGCCGGTGGGCAAGTGGATGATCGCGGTGGGCCAGTGGCTCTTCGGGGTGGACTCCTCCGTCGGCTGGCGCTTCTCGGCGGCCGTGGTGGGCACCCTGTCGATCCTGCTGGTCGGGCGGGTGGCGCGGCGGCTGTTCCGCTCCACGGTGCTGGGGGTGACGGCGGCGGTGCTGCTGGCCACCGACGGGCTGCACTTCGTGGAGAGCCGCACCAGCCTGCTGGACGTCTTCCTCTCCTTCTGGGTGCTGGTGGCGTTCGCCTGCCTGCTAGTGGACCGCGACCGGGCCCGCGAGCGGCTGGCGCGGGCGGTGGCCGAGCGGGGCGCGGACGGCCTCGGCCCGCGCCTGGGCCTGCGCGGCTGGCGGCTGGCGGCCGGGGTGAGCCTGGGCCTGGCGTGCGGGGTGAAGTGGTCCGGGATCTACGTCGTGGCCGTCTTCGGGCTGCTGACGGTGCTCTGGGACGCCGGGGCGCGCCGGGCGGTGGGCGTGCGGGCGTGGCTGCCGGCGGCGGCCTGGCGCGACGGGGTGCCGGCGTTCCTGTCCACGGTGCCGGTGGCGCTGGCGGTGTACGTGGCGAGCTGGGCGGGCTGGTTCGCCTCCAGCGCCGGGTGGGGCCGGCAGTGGGGCGAGCAGCACCCCTCCTCCGGCGCCGGGGCCCTGGTGCCGGACGCGCTGCGCTCGCTGTGGCACTACCACCAGCAGGCGTACGCCTTCCACGTCGGCCTGGACAGCCCGCACCCGTACGCGGCCAACCCGTGGTCGTGGCTGGTGCAGGGCCGGCCGACCTCCTTCTTCTACGAGGACCCGAAGCTGGGCCAGCAGGGCTGCGAGGTGGCGGCGTGCTCGAAGGCGATCACCTCGCTGGGCACGCCGGTGCTGTGGTGGGCGGGCCTGGTGGCGCTGGTGGTGCTGCTGTGGTGGTGGGCGCTGCGCCGGGACTGGCGCGCGGGAGCGGTGCTGGCCGGGTACGCGGCCACGTACCTGCCGTGGTTCCAGTACCAGCACCGCACGATCTTCACCTTCTACGCGGTGGTCCTGGTGCCGTTCGTGGTGCTGGCGGTGACCTTCGCGCTGGGCCTGCTGCTGGGGCCGGACCCGGGGGCGGCGGTGCTGCGCGGGGGCGCGGACGTGGAGGCGGCGCTGCGCCGGCGCCGCCGCGGGGCGCTGGCCGCCGGCGCCGTGGTGGTCGCGTGCGTGGCCTGCTTCGCCTTCTTCTGGCCGGTCTACACGGCCCAGGTGATCCCCTACGGGTCCTGGCAGGACCGGATGTGGCTGCCGAGCTGGGTGTGAGGCCGCCGGCGCGGCGGGGCCCGGCCGGGAGGGTGGTGCACGCTCCGTGATCGTCATGTGACAGTCACCGAGGGCAGTCGGTACAGTGCAGCCCGTCACAGGCTGCTCCGTCCGGGCAGCCGCGATCGGACGAGGTCTGCCTCATGACTGCACTGCTCGTGGCCAACGACGGCGGACACCTCATGCAGTTGAAGACGCTGTCCCGCCGCCTGCCCATGGACGACACCTTCCACTGGGTCACCGTGCCCACCCCGCAGTCGGAGTCCCTGCTGGCCGGCCAGGACGTCACCTGGGTCCGGCCCGGGCCCACCCGCGACGTGGGGGCGGCCCTGCACAACGCCGTGCTGGCCTTCCCGCTGTGCAAGCGCCGCCGGCTGTCCGCCGTGGTGAGCACCGGCTCCAGCCTGGCGGTCTCCGTGCTGCCCCAGGCGCGCCTGCGCGGCACGCCCGCCTACTACATCGAGAGCGCCACCCGCACCGACGGGCCCTCGCTGAGCGGGCGGGTGCTGGCCAGGGTGCCCGGGGTGGAGCTGTACACCCAGAACGCCTCCTGGGCCTCGCGCAAGTGGAAGTACGCCGGCTCGGTCTTCGACGGCTGGCAGGCGCGCCGCGCGCAGGCGCCCGGCAAGGTCTCCCGCGTCGTCGTCTCGCTGGGCACCTCGCGCACCTACGGCTTCCGCCGCCTGCTGGAGCACCTGGCGCCCCTGCTGCACGACTCCGGCGCCGAGGTGCTGTGGCAGACCGGCACCACGGACACCACCGGCCTGCCCGTGCTCGGCGCGCGCGCCGCGGTGCCGGCCGCCGAGCTCGGCGCGGCCATGCGCGAGGCCGACCTCGTCGTGGCGCACGCCGGCACCGGCGTGGCGCTGGAGGCGCTGCAGGCGGGCAAGCTGCCCCTGCTGGTGCCGCGCCGCGCGGAGTTCGGCGAGCACGTCGACGACCACCAGGAGCAGATCGCCGGGATGCTGCGCGCGCGCGGCCTGGCCGTGGTGCGCGAGGCCGACGCGATCGGCCCCGACGACTTCCTCGCCGCCGCCGCCAGCGCGGTGGACCTGCGCGGGGACGCGCAGCCGCTGGCCCTGTAGGCGCCCGGCCGTCCGGCCCGCCCGGCCCGCCCGGGCGCGCCGGGCGGCCGGCTCAGCGCACCACGGTGAGGTGCTTGAGCAGCGGCTGCCACCACTGCTCGTTCTCGCGGTACCAGGCGACGGTCGAGGCCAGGCCCTCCTCGAAGCCGACCCGCGGCTCGTAGCCCAGCTCGGCGCGGATCTTGGAGGTGTCCACGGAGTAGCGGCGGTCGTGGCCCTTGCGGTCCTCGACCTGGCGCACCCGCTCCCAGCCGACGCCGAAGGCGTCCAGGATCCGCCCGGTGAGCTCGCGGTTGGTCAGCTCCGTGCCGCCGCCGATGTTGTACACCTCGCCGGGGCGCCCGCCCTCGAGCACGAGCTGGATGCCGCGGCAGTGGTCGTCCACGTGCAGCCAGTCGCGCACGTTCAGGCCGTCGCCGTACAGCGGCACCGTGCCGCCGCGCATCAGCGAGGTGATGAACAGCGGCAGCACCTTCTCCGGGAACTGGTACGGCCCGTAGTTGTTCGAGCAGCGCGTCACCACCGTCGGGACGCCGTGGGTGCGGTGGTAGGCGCGCGCGAGCAGGTCGCTGGAGGCCTTGGAGGCCGAGTACGGGCTGTTCGGCTCCAGGGCGTGGTCCTCGGACCAGGAACCGGACTCGATGCTGCCGTACACCTCGTCGGTGGAGACGTGCACGAACTTCTCCACCCCGTGCCGCAGCGCCGCGTCCAGCAGCGTCTGGGTGCCCACGACGTTGGTGCGCACGAAACCGGCCGCGCCGGTGATGGAGCGGTCGACGTGGCTCTCGGCCGCGAAGTGCACCACGACGTCGGTGTGCGCGACGAGGGCGTCCACGGTGGCGGCGTCGGTGATGTCGCCCTCGACGACCTCCAGGCGCGGGTCGGAGGCCACCGGGTCGAGGTTGGCGAGGTTCCCCGCGTAGGTGAGCTTGTCCAGCACCACCAGGGAACCCACCCCGCTCGCGCCGTGGGCCCCGGTCAGGGCGGAGCGCACGTAGTGGCTCCCGATGAAACCTGCACCGCCCGTGACCAGGAGTCTCATGAGAGTCATACTACGGTGCCATGCGCGGAATCATCCTCGCCGGCGGCTCCGGCACCCGGCTGCACCCCATCACCCGGGGGATCAGCAAGCAGCTCGTGCCCGTCTACGACAAGCCGATGGTGTACTACCCGCTGTCCACCCTCATGCTGGCCGGGATCCGCGACGTCCTCGTCATCACCACCCCGCACGACGCCGAGCAGTTCCAGCGGCTGCTGGGCGACGGCTCGCAGTTCGGCGTCTCGATCAGCTGGGCGGTGCAGCCCTCCCCCGACGGGCTGGCGCAGGCGTTCCTCATCGGCGAGGAGTTCCTGGCCGGGGAGTCCGTCGCGCTCGTGCTGGGGGACAACATCTTCTACGGCCCCGGCCTGGGTTCGCAGCTGCGCCGCTTCGACGGCCTCAGCGGCGGGGCCGTCTTCGCCTACTGGGTCAGCGACCCCAGCGCGTACGGCGTGGTGTCCTTCGACGCCGACGGCAACGCCACCGGCCTGGAGGAGAAACCCGCCGTCCCCGCCAGCAACTACGCCGTGCCGGGCCTGTACTTCTACGACCACGAGGTCGTGGACATCGCCAGGGGCCTGCGCCCCTCGGCGCGCGGCGAGCTGGAGATCACCGACGTGAACCTCACCTACCTGCGGCGCGGGGCGCTGAAGGTGGAGGTGCTGCCGCGCGGCACCGCGTGGCTGGACACCGGCACGTTCGACCAGATGCTCGCCGCGGCCAACTACGTGAGCACCCTGGAGGCGCGCCAGGGCCTGAAGATCGGCTGCCCGGAGGAGATCGCCTGGCGCAACGGCTGGCTGAGCGACGACGAGCTGCGCGAGCGCGGCGAGCGCCTGGCCAAGAGCGGGTACGGGGCGTACCTGCTCGAGCTGCTGGCGCGCGCGGCGCGCTGAGCCGCGCGCTCAGCCCAGCACCGAGGCCGCGGCCAGCTCCCACCGCTCGCGCCAGGGACCGATCGGTTCCACCCCGGCCGCGGCCAGGCCCGAGGTGTCCAGCACCGAGAACGCCGGGCGCGGCGCCGGGCGCACGAACTGCGCGCTCGTGACGGGTTCCAGCGCCACCCGCTCCAGCCCCGCCGAGGCCAGCACGGCGGCGGCGAACCCGTACCACGAGCACCGCCCCGCCGAGACGGCGTGGTGGGTGGCGGCGGGGGCGCCGGCGGCCACCAGGTCCAGCACCAGGCGCGCGACGTCCCGCGTCCAGG
This sequence comes from Kineococcus gurbantunggutensis, assembly GCF_050871925.1. Taxonomy (NCBI): domain Bacteria; kingdom Bacillati; phylum Actinomycetota; class Actinomycetes; order Kineosporiales; family Kineosporiaceae; genus Kineococcus; species Kineococcus gurbantunggutensis. The sequence goes on along the minus strand of NZ_JBJLSG010000005.1, from coordinate 41,579 downwards.
TGGGCTGCCCCACCTGGTCGTCCACGACGGACAGCGCCCCGCGCTCGGCGCCGGCGCGGGCGATGGTCCGCGGGAAGCAGGAGCCGTGCGCCCCGTACAACCAGGCGGTGCGCAGCACGAGCGCGTCGGCGCCGCTGGCGGCCACCGCCCACTCCCCCGCGGCCTTGGTGCGCCCGTACGCCCCGCGCGGGGCCGGCAGGGCGCCGGCCGGGTACGGCTCGGTGGCGGTGCCGTCGAAGACGTAGTCGGTGGAGACGTGCACCAGGCGGGCGCCGGCGGCGGCCGCGGCCACCGCCAGGTTGCGCGCGCCGAGCGCGTTGACCGCGAACGCCGCGCCCTCCTCGGTCTCGGCGGCGTCCACCGCGGTGTGCGCGGCGCAGTTCACGACGACGTCGGCCCCGGCCGCCGCGCGCCGGCACTCGTCGGCGGCGGTGACGTCGAGGTCGGCGCGGCCCAGGGCGCTCACGTCCTGCCCGGCCCCGCGCAGCACGTCCACGACGTCCACCCCGAGCATCCCGGTGGCCCCGGCCACGACCCAGCGCACGCGTCCCCCTCCGCTCCCGGTACCCGACGGGCGGCAGCCTACGGTGACGAATCGCTCACCGACAGCATCGCCCCCTGCGGCCGGGCTCGCTAGGGTGCGGCGTGCGCGCGGCCGCCCGGCCGCGCGCGGCGAGCGGGGGAGGGACGCGGTGCGGACGCGGGAACTGGGCATCGCCGGCGCGTGGGAGATCACCCCCCGGCAGTTCGGCGACGAGCGCGGCACGTTCCTGGAGTGGTTCAGGGAGCCGGCGCTCACCGGCCTGACCGGCCACCCGCTGGCGCTGGCGCAGGCGAACTGCTCGGTGTCGGCCGCCGGCGTGCTGCGCGGCGTGCACTACGCCGACGTGCCGCCGGGACAGGCGAAGTACGTCTCCTGCGCCGCCGGCGCCGTGCTCGACGTCGTGGTGGACCTGCGGGTCGGCTCCCCCACGTTCGGCCGCTGGGACTCCGTGCTGCTCGACGACGTGGACCGCCGCGCGGTGTACCTGTCCGAGGGCCTCGGGCACGCGTTCCTGTCCCTGGCCGACGGCTCCACGGTGGTCTACCTGTGCTCGCAGGGCTACGCCCCCGAGCGCGAGCACGGCGTGCACCCGCTGGACCCGGACCTGGGCATCGAGTGGCCGCGCACCGGCCGCGACGGCCGCGAGCTGACGCTCACCCTGTCCGCCAAGGACGAGCGGGCCCCCACCCTGGCGCAGGCGCGCGCGGCGGGCGCGCTGCCGGAGCTGGGCGCGGTGGAGGGGTTCGTCGAGGGGCTGCGGGCGGCCGCGCGGCGCTGAACCGGTCCGCTCAGGCGTTGCCGCGCCAGGGCGGGGAGGGTTCGCGCAGCAGCCGGCGGGCGGCCTCGCCGATCACGGCGCTGTAGGTGGGGTAGGCGAACTCCACCCGCGCCAGCGTCGCCACGTCCACCCCGGCGGCCATCGCGGTCGTGACCGCCTGGACGATCTCGACGGCCTCCTCCCCCACCGCGTGCGCCCCCAGCACGACCTCGCGGCGCCGGTCGGCGACGAGCTTGAGGAAACCCCGGGTGCGGTCGTCGATGATCGGGCGCTCCATCTGCGCGAAGGGCACCGTGACGACGTGGCAGCGCGGGTCGCGCGCGCGGGCCTCCTCCTCCGTCGCGCCGACCCCGGCGTAGTCGGGGTCGGTGAAACCCCCCGCGGGCAGCAGCCGGTGCGGGGCGCACCGGGTGGGGCCCAGCACCGCGTTGTGCGCGGCGGCCTCGGCCTCGGCGTGGGCGGCCTGCACGAGCATCGAGCTGCCGGTGGCGTCGCCGGCGACGAACACGTGCGGCACCTCGCTGCGCAGGTGCTCGTCCACCGGCACCCCCGCCGGCGTGGCGGTGATGCCGGCCGCCTCCAGCCCCAGGCCCTCCAGGGCGGCGGGCCAGCCGACGCTGAGCACGACCGCGTCGAAGGCCTCGGTGCACCCGCGCCCGCCCTCGCGCCAGGTGAGGTCCACGGCCCCGTCCGCGCGGCGGTCGAGCCGCTCCACGCCCTCGATGCCGGTGCGCACGCGCACGCCCTGCTCCTCGAACGCCTCGCGCACGGCGTGCGAGACGTCGGCGTCGGAGGTGGGCAGCACCCGCGGGGCCAGGTCCAGCAGCAGCACCTCGCTGCCCAGCGCGCGGAACACCGTCACCAGCTGGGCACCGGTGTTGCCCGCGCCGACGACGGCCAGCCGCCGCGGCAGCGCGGGCAGGTCCAGCACCTCCTCCGGGTGGGTGGCCAGCTCCGCGCCGGGCAGCGGCAGCCGGCGCGAGCGCCCGCCCACGCACAGCACGACGCTGCGCCCGCGCACGCGCCGGCCGGTGCGCTCCAGCTCCAGGGTGTGCGGGTCCACGAAGCGGGCCCGGCCCTCCAGCACCAGGTCCACGCCGAGGTCGGCCAGGCGCTGCGGGTCCGCCTTGGCCTCCTGCACGCGCTCCACGGTGGCGCGCACCCGCGCCACCGTGGCGCTCCAGTCCACCGACTGCCCGGCCACGGCGATGCCGTGGTCGGCCGCCGTGCGCACCTCGCGCACCAGCCGGGCGGTCTTGGCCAGCACCCGCGTGGGCACGCAGCCGGTGTTCACGCACGTGCCGCCGGTGCGGCGCGCCTCCAGCAGCGCGGTGCGCGCGCCCAGCTCCGCCGCCCGCACCGCCGCGGAGGTGCCCGCCGGGCCTCCCCCGACCACCACCACGTCGTACTCCGCCGGTCCGTCCACGCCCCCAACGTGCCCCGCGCGGCGGGCACCCGCCACCGGTCGCGGTGTGAGAACCACCACCCGGCGGGCCGCCTGCGCTCCGGCGGGCCGGGAGGGTCAGGCCCGGGCCCCCGCGGCGGGTTCGCCGGCGGCGGGCCCCCCGGCGGCGGGGGCGTCCAGCCCCAGCAGCTCCCGCCAGCGCCGGCCGCGCTCGCGCCAGGTGTGCCCGGCGGCGAAGGCGCGGCGCTCGCCGGCCCCCCGCGCCGAGGGGCCGGCGGCGACCAGCTCGGCGACCGCGGCGGCGAAACCCGCCGCGTCGTCGACGACGCGCACGCCGGGCGCGTCCAACCACTCCACCGCGTCCAGCCGGCTGGACACCACCGGCAGGCCCGCCGCGAGGTACTCCAGCACCTTCAGCGGGAAGCTGGCGCGGTTGAACTCCGAGAGCGTGTACGGCATGACGCCCACCCGGGCGCGGGCGAGCACCCCGGCGACCTCGCCGGCCTCGCGCGGGCCCAGCCAGCGCACGCGCGGATCGGCCACCAGCCGCTGCCAGGCCGCGTCCTGCGTGAACGTCGGCTGGCGCGGGCCGACGACGACGAGGTCGGTGCCGGTGCGCACCAGCTCCTCCAGCCACCCCAGGTCCAGGCGGTCGGAGACCATCCCGAGGAACACCGCGAAGGGCCGCTCCCCCTCCGGCGCGGGACCCGGCGCGGGACCCGGCGCGGAACCCTCCGCGACAGCACGCGCGGCACCCTCCGCGGCGACGGGCTCGGGGGCCCCGGCGGGCACCAGGTGCGCGGTGCGCCCGCGCTCGGCGGCCAGGCGCAGCAGGCGCGGGGAGACCACGACGACCTCGTCGGCCAGGTCCAGGCTGCGCTCGCGCCCGGCGCGCAGCCGCGCGGCCGGGACCCCGACGAGCCCGGCGCCGGCGACGTAGTCGTCCTTGACGAGGAACGCGGTGCGCGCCCCCAGCGCGCGGGCGGCGCGGGCCAGCGGGCCGGTGACGTCCTGGGCGGTGACCACCGCGCGCGGCCGGCGCCCGTCGCGCAGGCACGCCGCCAGCAGCGTCAGCGCCACCACGGGCGCGTTGAGGCGGTGCAGGCCGCGGCGGCGGCTGGCCGGCGGCACCCACGGCGTCACCACCCGCACGCCGCGCGGGGCGCGCACCGGGCCGCGCCCGGCGCGCAGCCCGTCGCGCCGGGTCCACACCGCCGTGGGCGGCTGCACGAAGAGGACGTCGTGGTCGCGGGCCAGCTCCTCCGCCAGGCGCTGCTCGTACAGCCGGTGCCCCTCGAACGCGGTGCTCGACAGCAGCGCCACCAGGGGGCGGCGGTGCGCGCTCACGCCACCTCCCGCAGCAGCTGCGCCAGGTCGGCGGCCATCCGGGCGGTGGAGAAGCGCTCGCGCACCAGGGCGGCGCCGCGCCGCCCCACCTCGGCGGCGCGCTGCGGGTCGGCCAGCAGCTCGCGCACCGCCGCGGCCAGGGCCGCCGGGTCCCCGGGCGGCACGAGCAGGCCGGTCTCGCCGTCGGCGACGTAGTCGTCCATGCCGGCGGTGCGGGTGGTCACCACGGGCAGGCCCACGGCCATCGCCTCCAGGGTGGCGGTCAGCCCGGAGCAGTGGACGTTCGGCACCAGCGGCACCACCGCGACGGCGGCGGTGCCGTAGAGCTGCTCGCGCAGCGCGACGTGGTCCAGCTGCACGGTGCGCGAACCCTCCCCGGCCTCGACGGGGCGGCGGGTGGCGATCGTGAGGGAGGCGCCCGGGTGGGCGGCGCGCACCGAGGGCCAGGCCGCGGCCAGGGTGGCGTAGTCGCGGTGCCGGTCGTTGCCGACGGAGACCACCGCGCCCGGCGCGGGAGCGGTGGTGCGGAGGGTCCAGAAACCCGTGTCGACGCCCTGCGGCACGTGCCGCACGTGCGGCCCGCCCAGGCCCCAGGAGGCCAGCACCGGCAGCTGCGCGCGGGAGAGCACGAACAGCCCCGCGGCGCGCGGCAGGAACCGGCGGGCCAGCGCCCGCGCGGCGCGCGGGCCGGGGTCGGTGCACCACACGACGCCGGAGACCACCGGGCGGCGCCGGCCGGCGGAGGCCAGCGCGGGGACCCCGATGCGCTCCTCCCACGTCAGCAGCGGCCCGGCGCCGGCCCAGGAGCGCCCGCCGAAGCGCAGGCCGTCCAGGAGCCTGCCGGAGACGCGCTCCACCGGGTTCGCGGGCCCGACGCCCAGCAGCTCCGGGGCGAACCCGTGCTCGGCGAGGCGGTCCAGGCCGTAGGGGAAGCGGTCCGGGACCAGGCCGGCGGCGTGCCGCTCCGGCCAGCCCGCGGTGTGCGCGGAGGCGACCGCCACCTGCACGGGCACCGCGGCCGCGCCCGAGCGCGCCGGCGGGCCGGGCAGGGTCCCGGGGCTGCTCACGGCGCGGTCACCAGCGGCGAGCCGAGCAGCTCGCGCGCCAGGTCCACGGCCTCGTCGGCCGTGGTGGCGGTGCGCGTCAGCTCGCTGCCCGACGTCCACGCCTCGCGGAAGTCGCGGATCTTGCCGTAGGAGTTGTCCAGCACCACGTGCGGGATCCCCAGCAGCAGGCACAGCACGTGCCCGTGCAGCCGGTCGGTGACGACGACGCGGCCGCGGCTGAACGTGCGCACCCCCGCGGCGAGGTTCTGCCGGGCCATCGAGGAGTACGCGGCGGTGACCCCCTCGCGGAACCGCGGGTACTGCGGCCACACGTCGCCGAAGTTCCCGCCGCCGTGCAGCAGGACCGGGGCGGTGCCGCTGCGGCGGCGCAGGGCCCCCTCCCGCAGGGAGTGGTGCTCGCACGTGTAGGCGACACGGGTGCCCGCACGCGCCAGCAGGCGCCGCTCGCCGAGCCAGATGAGCGAGTCGCCGACGTTGCGGTGCCCGGGGAAGTCCAGCAGCGCGACGCGGGCGGGCCCCACGGTCCCCGCCACCGCCCCGTGCCACCGGTCCGCGAGGTCGTGGACGAGGCCCGCGTCGGGCCGGGGGTCGTTCACGCGGAGGTCGCCGGGGCGCCGGTGCCGCGCGTCACCGGTGCGGGGCGCCACGCGCACGGCAGGTACACCCCGACGAACACCGCCCGCGCGGTGGTGTGCGCCAGCAGGTACCGCACCCGATCCAGCGGCGTGCGCAGCACCCCCTCGCGCACCGGCGGCTCCACCAGCGCGCGCACCGCCAGCCGCGCGTGCGCCACGGCCACCCCGGCGAAGTGGCGGCGGCCCAGCCCGCGCGCCAGGTCCACGTCGCGCCGCCCGCGCGCCACCCGCAGCGTCTTGGCGCACATCTGCGACCACGTCGAGCGCGCGGGGTGGTGCACGACCGCGGCGCCGGCGTAGCCCTGGGCGCCGCCGCGGGCGGCGAGGCGCTGGCCCCACTCGGCGTCCCCGCGCGACCTGAGCGCCGCGTCGAACGGGCCGACCTCCGCCAGCGCGGAGCGCCACGTGAACAGGTTCGCGGTCACGGCGAAGTTCTGCTCCGCCAGGTAGCGCTGCTGCGGGAAGGCGTGCGCGGCCTCGTACAGCTCCCACGCGGTGCGCGGGCGCCCGGCCGGGAACGTCAGCTCCACGGCGCCGCCGACCATCGCCAGGTGCTCCCCCGTGCGCCGCAGCGCCTCGACGCCGCGGCGCAGCCAGTCCGGTTCGGGCGTGCAGTCCGCGTCGGTGAACGCGACCACCTCGCCGTCGGCGCGCGCCAGGGCGCGGTTGCGGGCCCGGTAGGAACCCGGCACCGGCTCCGACAGCAGGAGGAACCGCTCGTCGTCCGGCAGGGCCGCCGAGACGTCCTCGCGGGAGGCGTTGTCCACGACCAGGACCTGCACCCGCTCCGGCGGGTAGTCCTGCGCGAGCAGCGCGGCCAGGCACCGGCGCAGGTCCTCCACGCCGTCGTGCACGGGCACGACGACGCTCACGGTCGGCGCGACGGGCCGGGTGGAGGGCGTTGCGGCCTCCCGCTCGACGGACGAGTGCAGGGTGGTCACGCGGCGGCATCCTGCTACGCCGGGTGCCCAGAACGCAACGCCGAGTGTGCGACGATGCGCCCACCACCAGCTCCCGGAAGGACGCCCGTCCCATGCCGAGCGCCGAGGCGACCAGCGCGCCGACCGTCGACGTCGTCGTGCCGGTCAAGGACGACCCGCGGCTGGAGGCGTGCGTGCGCGCCCTGCTCGCCCAGGACCACCCCGCCGACAGGCTGCGCGTCCTGGTGGTGGACAACGGCTCCCGGCACCCGCGCACCGACCTGGCCGACCTCGACCCCCGCGTGAGCGTGCTGTCCGAGCCGCGGCCGGGCTCCTACGCCGCCCGCAACGCCGCCGTGGCCCGCGCCACCGGCGACGTGCTCGCCTTCACCGACTCCGACACGCTGCCCGAGCCCTCGTGGGTCTCCGGCGCGGTGCGCGCGCTGGGCTCCGGCGCGCGCGTGGTGGCCGGCCGGGTGCGGGTGTACCCGCGCGACCCGCGGCGCCCGCACCCCGTCGAGGCGTTCGAGGTCGTCAACGCCTTCCGCCAGGACCGCACCGCGCCGCGCGGCCTCGCCGTCACCGCCAACCTCGTCGTGCCGCGCGAGGTCTTCGACGCGGTCGGCCCCTTCGACGCCGACCTGCCCTCCGGCGGGGACGCCGAGTGGTGCGCGCGCGCCGTGGCCGCCGGCTTCCCCCTGACCTACGTCGCCGACGCCGTCGTGGCCCACCCCGCCCGCGCCTCCTACGCCGAGGCGTGGAAGAAGCTGTGCCGCGTCCAGCACGGCCGGCAGCTGCGCGTGCGCAACGGCGAGCAGCCCCCCGGCGCGCTGAGCGCCAGGGCGTTCGCGCCGCCCGTCGGGGCGTTCGCGCGGGCCGTGCGCGCCCCCGAGCTCGACGGCGCCCGCAGCCGCCTCGCCTACGTCGTCGGCGCCTTCTACGTGCGCTACGGCCGCGCCGCGGCGGCCGTGAAGTACCGCTGAGCGGGCCGGGCGTGGGGACGAGCGCGGGCACCGGCCGCGTCGACGCGCTCACCCTGGCGCGGGAGGGGCGGGCCCGGCGCCGCCGGCTCGGCGCGCTGCCCGCCCTGGTCGCCGAGGCCCTGCGGCTGTGCTGGGCCGCGCGCCGGCGCGACCTGCTGCTGGTGTTCGGCGTGCAGCTGCTGGGCTCGGCGCTGCTGGGCGTGCAGGTCCTCGTCGGCCGCGAGGCCCTCGCCCGCGCCCTGGGCGGCGCCGGCACCGGCCCGGCCGTCGTCGCCGACCTCGCCGGCCCGCTGCTGCTGCTCGCCGGCGTCAGCCTCGTCGCCGGGTTCTCCGGCGCCGTGCGCGGGCAGCGGCTGCGGCTGCTGTCCGAGGCCGTGCAGCGCGCCGTGTGGGGCCGCGTCCTGGACGTCACCACCGCCGTCGAGCTGGACCGCTTCGACGACCCCGCCTTCTACGACCGCCTGCAGCGGGTGACCACCAGCGCGGTCTCGCGCCCCGTGGGCGTGGCGCAGGGCCTGGTCGGGATCGTCGGCGGCCTCGTCGGCAGCGCCGGGCTGTGCGCCGCCCTGTGGGCCCTGGAACCGGTGCTGCTGCCGGTGCTGCTGCTCGCCGGGGTCCCGCTGTTCCTGCTCTCCCGGCGCGGGGGACGGCTGGAGTTCGACTTCGCCGTCGCCCAGACCCCCGCCTACCGCGCCCGCGCCCACCTGCGCGACGCCCTCGTCGGGCGGCGCGAGGCCAAGGAGGTGCGCGCCTACGGCCTGGCCCCCGTCCTGCGCGGGCGCTACGAGGAGCTCGCCGGCGCCTACGAGCGCGACCTGCGCCGGCAGGTCGCCCGCCGCGTGCGCCTGGCCGTGGCCGGGCAGGCCCTCACCGCCCTCAGCGTCGTGCTCACCGCCCTGCTGCTGCTGTGGCTGGTCGGCCGCGGCCGCCTGGGCCTGGCCGACGCCGGCGCTGCCGCGGCCGCCGCGCCCCTGCTCGCCTCCCGGCTGCAGGCCCTCGTCTCCGGCGTCGGCGGCGTGCTGGAGTCCGGCCTGTTCCTCGACGACCTGCGCGCCTTCCTCGCCCTGGCCCCGCCCGCCGGCGCCGGCGCGCCCGGCCGGACCCGCCCCGCCGGGCGCTTCGAGCACCTCGCCGTGCGCGGGGTGTCCTTCACCTACCCGCGCGCGCAGCGGCCCGCGCTGCGCGACGTCACCCTCGAAGTGCGCCGCGGCGAGGTCGTCGCCCTCGTCGGGGAGAACGGCTCCGGCAAGACGACGCTGGCGAAGGTCCTCGCCGGCCTGCACCCGCCCGGCGCCGGCACGGTGCTGTGGAACGGCCAGGACACCGCCGGCCTCGACCCGGCCTCCCTGCGCGACCAGGTCGCCGTCGTCTTCCAGGACTTCGTGCAGTGGCGCATGAGCGGGCACGACAACGTGGCCGTGGGCCGCCCCGGCCGCCCCGACGAGGCCGAGGCGGTGCCCGCCGCCGCCCGCCAGTCCGGCGCCGACGCCCTCCTGCGCCGCCTGCCCGACGGATACGCCACCCCGCTGAGCACCGAGCTGACCGGCGGCGTGGACCTCTCCCTGGGCCAGTGGCAGCGCATCGCCCTGGCCCGCGCCTTCTACCGCGGCGCCGAGCTGGTCGTCCTCGACGAGCCCACCGCCGCCCTCGACGCGCGCGCCGAGGCCGAGCTGTTCGCGCAGGTCCGCGACCTCGTCGCCGGCCGCACCGTCGTGCTCATCTCGCACCGCTTCTCCAGCGTCCGCGAGGCCGACCGCATCGTCGTCCTGCGCGAGGGCGCGGTCGACGACGTCGGCACCCACGACGAGCTCGTCGCCCGCGGCGGGCTGTACGCGGAGCTGTACGCGCTGCAGGCGCAGGCGTACCGGGAGGGCTGAGGGAGCCCCCCGCGCTGCCGGGGGTGCCGCGGTCGCCGCAGCGGGTCCCCCGCCCTGCCCGGTGGCGGCACCCGCCCGACCCCCACCGCCCTCGACCACCAGGAGCGGACACCACGCACAGCCAGGGGACCTCTACGCTGGGTGCCCGCCGCACCCCGAGGAGGAACCGTGGACCGCGTCGCCGTCCGGGCCGACGAGCTCGCCTGGAACGAGGTGGACGACCAGATCGTCGTGCTGGACACCGCCACCTCCACGTACCACGCCGTCTCCGGCGCCGGGGTGGTGCTGTGGCCGATGCTCGTGGCGGGCGCCACGCGCGCGGACCTGCTGGAGCGGCTGACGGGCACCTTCGACGTGGACCGCGGGCGCGCCGAGGCGGACCTGGACGCGTTCCTGGCCTCGTGCGCGCCGCTGCTGCAGCGGTCCTGACGTGAGCGCCGGGACGAGCGCGCACCGGGCCGCGCCGCTGCGGGTGCGGGCGCTGCGGGTGCGCCGCCGCACGGCGCGCCGGGCGCACCTGCTCACCGGCGGGGGGCTGCGCGCGGCGTGGTGGGCGGAGCGCTCGCTGCGCCGGGTGCGCGCGGAGCTGCCCGTGGACGGCCTGCGCACCCGGGTGGCGCCGCCGCCGCGGCTGCCGGGCAGCGCCCTGGGCGCGGTGGAGGCGGTGCTGCGCCGGCGGAGGGCGACGTGCCTGCAGCGCTGCCTGGTGGTGCAGGCGTGGCTGCTCGCGCACGGCGAGGCGCGCGAGGCGGTGGTGGCGGTGTCGGTGGCGGACGGGTTCTCCGCGCACGCCTGGCTCGACGGGCACGACGCGGACGAGAGCGCGGAGTTCCGGGAGCTGACGCGGGTGCCGGCGCAGCGGTGAGGCCGCGGTGAGGTCCCGGTGAGGCCGGTCGCCGCGCCCCGCGAGCGCCTGACGCCCCTGGAGACGGTCTGGGGGATGCCGTACGGGCGCCAGCTGGGCGTCGACCCGCTCCCCCGCACCCCTGCGGGCCCGACGGGCCCGGCGGGGCGGGCCGGCGCGGGGGGCGTCTCGGCGCTGCGCGCGGCGGTGGAGGACGCGGTGCTGCCGGCGCTGCGGCGACCGCCGTGCCTGGTCAGCTTCTCCGGGGGGCGGGACTCCTCGGTGGTGCTGGCGGTGGCGACGGCGGTGGCGCGCCGGGAGGGGCTGCCGGACCCGGTGCCGTACTCGCACCGCTTCCCGGCGGTGCCGGACTCGCACGAGTCGCCGTGGCAGGAGCTGGTCGTCGGCGCGCTGGACCTGGGCGAGTGGCAGCGGCCGCGGTGGTCGGACGAGATGGACGTGCTGGGGCCGGTGGCGCGCGCGGCGCTGCGCCGCGACGGGGTGCTGCCGCCGTTCAACGGGCACCTGCACGAGCCGGTGTTCGCGGCGGCGGCGGGCGGCTCGGTGCTCACCGGGATCGGTGGCGACGAGCTGTTCGCGCCGGTGGAGCGCTACCCGGTGGTGCGGGTGGCGGCGCGGCGGGCGCCGCTGCGGTGGCGGCGGGCGCCCTCGCTGCTGTTCACGGCGGCCGCGCCGGGGCGGTGGCGGGCGCGGCGCACCCGCCGGCACCTGCCGGTGGGCTTCGGCTGGCTGCGCCCGCCGGCGGCGCGGGCGCTGCGCGCCGAGCTGGCCCTGGACCGCGCCTCCGAGCCGCTGCGCTGGGACGTCTCGGCGCGCACGTGGGCGTGGCCGGGGCGGATCCTGCAGGTGGCGGCGCGGGCGAAGGAGCGCGCGGCCGGGGCGCACGACGTGCTGGTGGCGCACCCGTTCGCGTGCGCGCCGGTGCTGGCGGCGGCGGCGACGACGTTCGGGTGGGCCGGCCCGCGCGGGCGGGCGGCGGAGATGCCGCGGCACTTCGGGGACCTGCTGCCGGCGCGGCTGTTCGCCCGGGAGGACAAGGCGGGCTTCGACGGGGCGTTCTGGGCCGGGCCGGGCCGGGAGTTCGCGCGGCGCTGGCGCGGCGGCGGCCTGGACGGGGCGCTCGCGGACCTGGTGGACCCCGAGGCGCTGCGCGCGGAGTGGCTCTCAGCGGCGCCGGACCTGCACTCGCTCACCCTGCTGCAGCACGCGTGGCTGGCGCAGGAGGGGGCGGCGCAGGGGGCGGTGCCTGCGCGCTGAGCCGGTGCAGGTGCCCGGCCAGGTGCGCGGCGACGGCCTCGACCTCCTCCAGGCGCCGCGGGCGGGTCAGCCGCACGGCCGGCAGCGCGAGCAGGCGCAGCAGCCCCACCCGGTCCGGCGGCGGCAGGCGCAGCGCCAGGGCGTCGAGCAGGGCGGGCAGGCGCCGCTCGAGCGGCACGTCCCGCACGGCGGTGCCCTCCCCCCAGGCCAGGTGCACGAACCCGCCGAGCTCGACGCCCGCGGCCACGCCCGCGCCGGGGTCGCCGGTGGGGTGGCCGGTGGGGTGGCCGCCGGGCCCGGCGGCGGGCTCGTCCAGGGCGACGCGCCAGCGGCGCCGGGTGCCCACGACGCCGAGGTCGTCGCCGGTGCCGAAGTGCTCCGCGGAGGGCAGGCGCAGGTCGACGCAGCGCGGGCCGGGCAGGGCGCGCGCGCCGTCGAGGACGAGCACGTCGTCGGTGACGGGCTCCAGCCCGGCGCGCACGAGGGAGTACAGGGCGGTGCTCTTGCCGGCGCCGCGGTCGCCGAGCAGCGCCCAGGCCCGGCCGCCGGCGACGACGGCGGCGGCGTGCAGGGCCAGGCGGCCGTGCCAGTGGGCGACGGTGGCGGCGGTGGAGGCCAGGTGGGGGTGCACGACCTCGGCGTCGCTCAGCGCCCGGGCGGTGGCGAAGGTGGTGGCGCGGCGGGCGCGCTCGATGAGGACGCGCCCGCCGCCGGGGACGCCGAGCCAGGCGCGCTCGGCGTCGACGTGGGCGGCGCCGGTCTCGACGTCGTCACCGGGGCCGGGGGCGCGCCGGTGCACGCGCCACTCGGTCTCGCCGCCGCGGGCGGGCAGCAGCAGGTGCGCGGCGCCGGCGAGGTCGGGCAGGGCGAGGCCGTAGGCGGTGCGGACGGGGCCGGGGGGCGCGTCGGGGACCTCGGTGGCCGTGGGCACCCCCGGATCGAACCAGCCCGCCGCCCCGGGCGCACCACCGCCCCTACTCTGCGTGCTGCTGTCGTCGCAGAAGATGCAGCCGATCAAGTGGACGTCGAGTAGTCTCGTCACCACGATCCGCTACGACACGTCGGCAGCCCGCCACCAGGAGGACCCGCGATGGCCGAGCAGTACGTCGCCCCGCGCTTGACCACGCTCGGCTCGCTGGCCGAGCTGACGCTGCGCAACAAGGACTTCGGCCTCAAGAGCGACGGCGACTTCCTGTGCGCCGACGGCCAGGACCTCTACACGGTCTCCTGACCGGCGCCCCACCCAGACCCGGCACCGCACCCAGACCCGGCACCCAGACCCGACCCGGCACCCGGAGGACGACGTGGCCCGACCCTACGAAGCACCGACCCTGACGACGCTGGGGTCCCTGGCGGACCTGACGCTGGCGCCCAAGAGCTTCGGCGCCACCAGCGACGGCGACTTCCTGCAGGGCAGGCCCCTCTACACGGTCTCCTCCTGCGAGTGCACCGGCGACCTCTGAGCAGCGAGCCGCACACCGCCCCGGGCACCGCCCCGGGCACCACCGGGGGCTCCCGCCGCGCGCTGCGCGCAGCGGGAGCCTTCGCGCGCGCGGTGCTCGCCGGCGCCGACCCGGCCGCCGCGCGCGAGGGCGCGCAGGCCGCCGGGCGGCCGGTCGAGGTGGACGCGCTGCGGCGGGTGGCCGTGCACCACCGCGTGGGGCCCTCGCTGGACCACCTGCTCGCCGCCTCCCCCGGCGCGGACGGCCTCGCCCCGCTGCGCGCGGCCACCCGCCGCGCCGCCCTGGTGCAGGGCGCCCGGCAGCTGACCGTGCAGCTGGACCTGCGCGCGGTGGCGCAGGCGCTGGACGGGCTGCCGTGGGCGGTGCTCAAGGGCCCGGCCGCCGCGGCGACCCTGCACGGCGGCGCACCGCGGGAGTTCCACGACCTCGACGTGCTCGTCGCGCCCGCCGCGTTCGGCGAGGCGCTGCGCGCCCTGGAGGCGCGCGGGGCCCGCGCGATGGACCTCGACTGGGCCGGCATCCGCGCCGCCGGCGCCGGCGAGATCGCCGTGGACCTGCCGCGCGGCACCTTCCTGGACCTGCACTGGCACCTGGTCAACCGCCCCGCCCGCCGCTCCCGCTTCCGCCTGGACGTGCCCGAGCTGCTCTCCCGGGCGCGCCCGGCCCGCCTGCTGGGCACCGGGGCCCCGGTGCTGGACCCGGTGGACCAGCTGCACCACCTGGCGCTGCACGCCTGCCTCAGCGGGGCGTGGCGGCTGCTGTGGCTGTACGACCTGCGCCTGGGCGCGGCCGCCACCGGCGCGGACGGCTGGGCGGCGCTGGTGGAGCGCTGCCGCCGCGCCGGCACGGGCCTGGCGGTGGCGATGGCCCTGGGCCGCGCCCGCGCCGTGCTGGGCGCCGAGGTGCCGCCGGCGGTGCTGCGCGCGCTGGCGGGGCGCTCGGCGTGGACGGCGCTGGGCACCGCCGCCACCGCGCTGCGCCCGCCGCACGCGCTGGTCGAGGCGCGGCGCAACGGCGCCGTCGTCTACACCTCCACCGCCGACGGGACGGACGCGAGCGCGCGCGAGCTGGTGGGGGCGCTGCGCCGTCGCGCGGGCTCGGCGGCGGGCTCCGCGGCGGGCGCGCCGGCACCCGTGGGGATGCAGCGGCGGACGGGCGCTGAGCGCGAGCACTACCTCGCGGACGTGGCCGCGGGCCGCACTCGTTGAGAGCTCTCGGCCACGCAGGGTAAGTTCGCGGCGCCACACGCTGACGTCTGGTCGGTGTGCGCGACCGCGCGCCCCGCAACGACCGGTGTCGGGAGGACCGCCCCGTGACCCCTGCCAGCACCCCGCCGCGCCCGGTGGTCGCACGGTGACCGCACCGACGAGCTCGCTGCGGCGGGACACCGCCCGCGGCGTGGCCTGGACGGCCCTGCAGACGTGGACGGTGCGCGCCACCACCGCCGGGGCCTTCATCGTCATCAGCCGGCAGCTGCAGCCCACCGAGTTCGGCCTGGTGGCGCTGGCCATGTCCGTCATCGCGGTGCTCACCCTGCTCAGCGACTCGGGCCTGGCCACGTTCGTGGTGCGCGACGCGGAGCTCGACGAGCGCACCCGCAGCACCGCCTTCTTCACCGGCGTGGCGCTGTCCGTGGTCCTCGCCGCGCTGCTGGCGCTGCTGGCCGGGCCGGTCTCCGCGCTCTTCGACGAGCCCGGGCTCACCCCCGTCCTGCGGGTGCTGAGCCTCGGCGTGGTCCTCACCGGGATCAACAGCGTGCCGACGGCACTGCTGCGACGCGACATGCGCTTCAAGTCGCTGGCCCTGCGCGGGACCGTGGCGACGTTCGCCGGCTCCGCGGTGGCGATCACCCTGGCCCTCGCGGGCGCCGGCGTCTGGGCCCTGGTGGCGCAGTCGCTCGTGCGCGGCGTGGTGAGCGTGGTGGTCATCTGGGCGTCGGCGCGGTGGGTCCCCCGCGCCGTGCCGCACTGGGGGACGGCCCGCTCGATGCTCTCGTTCGGCGGGAAGCTGCTGAGCATCGACCTGCTCAAGCAGGTCCAGACCAGGGGTGAGGAGTTCGTCCTGGCCGGCGTGTCCGGGGCGACGGCGCTGGGGTTCTGGACGGTGGCCACCCGGCTCATGAAGATCGTGCAGGAGACCGGCTCGTCGGTCATCAGCTCGGTGACGCTGTCGACGTTCGCCAAGCTGCAGCACGACCTGCCCCGCCTGCACCGCGCCTACCGCACCAGCATGACCGCGGCCGGCCTGGTGATGTTCCCGGCGATGCTCTTCCTCACCGCGACCGCTCCCGACCTCGTGCCCTTCCTGCTGGGGCAGCAGTGGGCCACCACGGGGACGGTCGCGCAGATCACCGCCGTGACGGCGGCGTTGAGCACCTTCGGGTTCTTCGACCGGCAGGTGTTCATCGCCGTGGGCAGGTTGCGGCCGGAGGTCGTGCTGGTGGCGTGCACGGTGGCGGCGCACGTGCTCATCGTCGTGCTCACCGTCCCCCACGGCTTGACCGCCCTGGCGCTGGGCCTGCTGGTGCGCACGGTGCTGACGCTGCCGGTGCGCCAGGTGCTCCTGCACCGGGTGGCGGGCACGCCGTACTCCTCGGTCCTGCTGCCCTGCCGGGTGCTGCTGGCCGCCGCGGTGATGGCCGGGTGCGTGTGGGGGCAGCAGGTCCTCAGCGCGGGGGCGGACCAGTGGCTGCGGCTGCTGCTGGGCGCGGCGGTGGCGGCGGTGACCTACCCCGTGGCGCTGCTGCTGGTGGCGCGCCCGGCGCTGGAGGAGTTCCGCGGTGACGTCGCGCGGGTGCTGCGCCGCCGGCGCTCGCCCGGTGCGACGGCCGCCAGCGCCGCGGAGGGGGACGCGCGCGTCGGTGCACCGCGGGGGTGAGCGGCGGGCACCGCTGCGGAGCCGGTCAGCCGCGCCGCACCGCGCGCACGGCCAGGGACCTCGCCCGCCCCCGGGCGGCACGGACGCGCTCCCGGGCGAAGCACGACCACGCACCGGGGGTGCGCAGGTGCTCCATCCCGAACTCCGCGGCCAGGCGCCGGGGCACCGGCCTGCCGCCGCGCACCCGCCGCAGGCCGGAGTGGTTCTCCCCCGTGCCGAGCAGGTAGGCCGCGCCGGCGAACGGCAGCGGCGCCAGCGGACGGCCGAGGGCGGCGAAGTGCTCGCGCCCGGCGCGGTGGGAGCCCAGCAGGTCGCGCACCAGCACGGTGCCGAGCCGCTCGACCAGCTCGTCCTGGTCGGTGTCGGGCGCGGGCAGGTCGGCGGGCAGCCGGAACGAGTCGTTGGCGACTACCTCGGAGGTGCCGCAGCGGGAGTCGAAGTCCGGGCACGGCGCCACCAGGCCGGTCTCGGCGGAGACGACGTACCCCCGGTCGACGTACCAGCCGGGGGCGCCCGGGTGCCGGGCGGTGAACTCGGCGATCCGGCGGCTGACGAAGTCGTCGGCGTCCACCTTCATGACGTGGTCGGGCCGGTGCTCCTGCGCGGCCACGAGGGCGGCGGCCAGCTTCGTGCCCTTGTCGCGCAGGACGGCCTCGCGGCCGGTCACCGGCCCGGCGGTGTCGACGGGCGGGGGGAAGCCCACCCGCAGGAAGCGCACGTTGGAGGGGAACCGCCCGGCCGGGACGCGGTTGCAGGCGACCACGACGACGTGGTCGTCGACCGTCTGCCGGCACACCGACCTCAGGGTGCGCCGCAGGAGCTCCTCGACGCGCTCGTAGTCGGCCGAGTTGCGCGGGTGGCGCACGGACGTGATGAACGCGAGCACGGGTCGCCTCCCCCGCCGGGTCCCGGGTCGGCGCGACCCTAGCGCAGGGCCGCGCGGGGCCACCAGGAGTCGCACCACGCTGCGTCCAGAGGGCGACACGCTTCGTGTAGCGTGCGCCTCGGCCGCCGCCGGGCGGCCCACCGCCCCGTCCACCGGGTGCGGGCACCGGGCGCCCCGCGACGGGGACGGCCCGCCACGGGGACGGCACCGAGAGGGGCACCGCGCGTTGGGCCACGTCCGCACCGCTCTGCTCGCCGGGGCGTCGAGGACCCCCTCGGGCGCACGCACCGCGCTGCTGGTGACCGACGACCCCGCGCACGGGCTGAACCGGTACGCCCGGGTGCTGGCCGCCGGCCTGCGCGCGGCGGGCCAGGAGGCGTCGGTGGTGCGCGTGCCCGCGGGCCGGCCCCTGGCCGCGGCCCGCGCCGCCCTGCGGGCCCGGCGGGCCGACCTGGTGCACGTGCAGTTCACCGACCGGTACCTGGGGTCCGCACGCCGGCAGCTGGCCGTCGCGCTGGTGCTGCGCACGGTGCTCGCGGGCCGCCCGCTGCTCGTCACAGCCCACGACTTCCACACCTCCCGCGTCGAGCTCCTGCAGCGCCGCCGGCAGCGCGCCCGCGGCCCGGTCCAGCGGCTGCTCACCCGCGCCGGCGTGGTGAGCCCGGGGTTCGACGCCACCGCCCGGCTCCTGCTCGGCTCCGCCACCGCGGTCCTCACGTGCACCGCGCGCGAGGGCGAGAACCTGGCGTGGACCCGTCCGCGGCGGACCGCGGTCGTGCCGCACTACGTCGAGGAGCTGCCCGGCGAGCCGCTGCCCGCGGCGCAGGTGGACGAGCGGCTGCTCGTGGTCGCCGGGTTCGTCCACCGCCGCAAGGCGCAGCACCTGGCCGTCGCCGCGCTGGCCCACCTGCCGGGGTACCGCCTGGTGCTGGCCGGCAGCGCCACCGGCCGCAACACCGCGTACCTGCAGGAGGTCCTCGCCCTGGCGCGCGAGCTGGGCGTCGCCGGGCGCGTCGAGGTGACCGGGTACCTGCCGGACGAGGAGATGGCGGCCCTGCTGCGGCGCGCACGGGCGGCGGTGGCGCCGTACGAGCGGATCGCCGCCTCCGGGTCGATCGCCACGCTGGTGGCCGCCGGGGTGCCGCTGGTGGTGCGCGCCGCGCCCGCCCTGGAGGAGCTGACCGCCTCCTGCCCGGCGGCCGTGGAGGCCTTCGAGGGCGAGGACCCCGCGAGGGTGGCCGAGGCGGTGCGGCGGTGCACCGCCCGCCCGCTGGAGCAGCAGCGCCGGGAGCTGCGCGAGCGCGCGAGGGCCCTGTCGCCCGAGCGCACGGCGCGACGGCACCTGGCGGTGTACCGGGACGCGGCGGGCGTCCCCGGGGGCACGGACGGACCGGAGGCGGGGGCATGACGGCGGGCACCGCGGTGTGCGGCTTCTACGGGCGCGCGAACCTCGGCGACGAGGCGATCCTCGCCGGCATGTGCGACGCCCTGGCCGCGGCGCGGCCGGGCGAGAGCGTGCTGGCCCTGTCGGCGGACCCCGCCGGCACGCGGCGCCAGCACGGCGTGGACGCCGCCCCCCTGCGCGTGGGCGCGCGGAGGCCCGCGCGGCTGGGCGCAGCGCGCACCGCGGCGCGGCGGGCGCGGCTGGCGCGCACCCTGCTCTCGCGCGATGGGTTCGTGCTGGGCGGCGGGGACCTGCTGCGCGACTCCCCCACGCAGGAGGTGGTGCGCGGCTGGCTGGAGCCGCTGGAGCTGGCGCGCACCCTGCGGCGGCGCACGGCGGTGGTGGGCGTCAGCGTCGGGGACCTGTGGAAGCGCAGCTCCGAGGACGCCGTGCGGCGCGCGCTGGACGGCACGGCCTTCGTCGTCGCGCGGGACGCGCCGTCGACCGAGCGGCTGCGGGCGCTGGACGTGCAGGCCCCGCTGGACACGGCGCCGGACCTGGCGCTGCGGGTCTTCCCGCCCGACGACGGCTCGGCGCTGCGGGCGGGTGCGCCCCCGCGGGTGCTGGTGTCCGTGCGCGGGCTGGCGGACCGCGCCGACGGGGCGGCGCCGGCGCGGCACCGGGCCGCGGTCGGGCAGCTGGCCGCCGCGCTGGACGAGCTGGCGCGGGAGGGGGCGCAGGTGGAGCTGGTGCCGTTCCGCAGCCTGCCCGCCAGCCTGCAGCCGGTCGACGACGACTACGTCGCCTCCCTGGAGGTGGCGCACCGGGCCCGGGAGGGTCACCGCTTCACCGTGCACCGGCACGTGCCCGACGTGGCCGCCCTGCGCGAGCTGCTGCGCGGGGCGTCCCTGGTCGTCGGGATGCGGCTGCACGCCGTGATCGTGGCCGTGGGCGCGGAGGTCCCCGTGCTGGGGGTCTCCTACGACCGCAAGGTGCGCAACTTCTGCGAGGAGGTCGGTCTGGGGTCCTCCTGCTGGGACACGGACGACCTCGACGGCGCCGCGCTGGCCGCCGCGGCCCGCAGCGCCCTGCAGGGCCCGGCGCGCACGACGACGCAGAGCGCGCGGACCTACCGCGAGCGCTCCGGCGTCATCGTCGAGCGGCTGCGCGCGTGGTCCTGAGCACGTCGCGGCCGGTCGCGGCGCCGCGCACCTCCTCGTAGAAGTCGAGGTGGGCGGCGGCCACCGCCGCCCAGTCGTGGCGCGACAGGTCCGGCTCGCCGCGCGGCGGGGCGGCGCGCACCGCCTCCTCCACGACGGCCGCCGTCAGCGGGCCGTCGAACAGCCGCAGCCAGCCGGGGCCGACCTCGGCGGCCAGCTCCTCGAAGACGGGCGTGCGCGGGGCGAGCACGGGGCGCCCCGCGCTCAGGCACAGCAGCACCGAGCCGGAGTTGAAGATCGACCGGAAGGGCAGCACGAGCAGGTCGGCGGCGGCGAGGACCTGGTCCACGCGCTCCTGGGGCAGCTTCTCCAGCAGCAGCGTCAGTCGCGGGTCGCCCGCGGCCACGGCCCGCAGCCGGGCGCGCAGGTCCTCGTCGTCGCAGCCGCCGCCGACCAGCAGGCGCAGGCCGGGGTCGCCGGAGGCGCGCACGGCGTCGACGAGGTCCTCCACGCCCTTGTAGGGCTTGACGCGCCCGACCATCGCGACGACGCGGGCACCGGCCGGCACGCCCAGCGCCTCCCGGGCCGCACGCCGCTCCGGGCGGCCCACGACGCCGGCGTAGGTGCCGTGGGCCACCACGCGGTGCGGCTTGCGGCGCAGCGCCGGGAACGCGCGGCGGGCGGGTTCGACGCCGGAGCCGGACAGCGACAGCCAGCCGTCGACGAGGTGCGGGAACGTCGCCCACAGCAGGTGCTGCAGGGCCGGGCGCCGCCCGTCGTGGGCGCGCAGGTTGTGCACGGTCCACACCACCGGCACCCCGTGCCGGCGCGCGCCCAGCACGGCGGCGCCCAGGTTCTTCAGGCGGCGCAGCGCCCAGGTGGTGCGGGCGGCGTTGAGCGGCATCTCCGGCCAGTGCACGTGCACGACCGAGCGCTCGCCGAAGGGGCGGGAGCCCAGCTCGACGACCTCTGCGCCGCGCTCCCGCAGGGCCGCCGCGAGCAGCGACAGGTAGGGGTTGACCATCTCGCGCCCGGGGCCGGGGTGCAGGTGCACGACGGGCCCGCCGCCGCTCACGCGGGCTCCCCGCGCCGCTCGCGCGGTCCGGGCGGGCCCGCGGCGGCCGCCGCGCGCAGCGCCCCCGCGGGCGTGCCGGCCCGCGAGGCCAGGACCCCCAGCGCCAGCGCGAGCAGCACGGTCGGCTGCTGGAAGGAGGTGACGTCGCTGGTGACCGCGCCCAGGAGCACCACGGCCAGCACCGCCAGCAGCGCCCGGTTCAGGCTGCGCTCGGCGGCGGAAGTCTCCAGCACGCTGCGGTCCCAGGCGACGGCGCCGGCGACGAGGAACTGCAGGGCGAAGACGGCCACGCCGACCGCCCCGCCGCCGACGAGGGTGCCCAGGAACGTGTTGTCCAGGTACACCCCGCCGGTCTCGGGGCGGTACACGCCGGCGCCCGTGCCCAGCCAGGGGTGCTCGCGGAACATCGCCTCGACGAGGGCGTAGTCGGACAGCCGGCCGGTGACGCTGTCGTCCTCGGCGGCGCCGGCGAAGATCCGCGTCAGCGAGCGGGTCAGCTCCGGCACGAGCACGAACATCGCGGTGACGCCGGCGGCGGCGGTGAGCAGCGCGCCGAGCTTCTGGCGCGCGGGCCAGCCCGAGACGGCCACGGCCAGGCCGACGACCAGGCCGAGCACGGCGGTGCGGGAGACCGACAGCGGGATGCCGGCGACGATGACCACGACGGCCACCGCGGACCAGCGCCGGGCGGCGGTGGTGGCGGCGTGCCGGGCCAGGTGCAGCGCGATCGGCAGCGCGGCGGCCAGGCCGAGGGAGTACTCGATGGGGTGCTCGCCGGTGCCGCGGGCGCGCAGGAAGTCGAAGCGGCTGACCTCGCCGAGGGTCGGGGTGTTCTCCACCAGGCCGACGCCGCGTACCAGGGACGCCCAGCCGGGCAGCACCCCGGCCCAGGATGCGGCGGCCACGACGGCGGAGAGCGCCGCGCCGGCCACGACCCAGCCGAGGACGCGGTCGCGGTCGTCGCGCCGTCGCAGCACCAGCCACAGGTACAGGGCCAGGCCGGTGGCGCCGAAGGTGCCCACCAGCGAGCGCAGCGCGCCCGCGCTGCGGCCGGCGTCCAGCGGGCTGGTCAGCGCCACCCCGTAGCTCCAGAAGGCCTCCGCCACCCCGAGCACCAGCACGGCGCCCACCGGGCTCCAGCGCGGTTCGCCGTCGTCGGCGCGGCGGCGGCGGGCGGCGACGAACGTCAGCACCGCCAGGCCCAGGCACAGCAGGGCCAGCAGCCGGACGGGGGTGCCGTTGGACTTCAGCGGGCCGGGCACGACGAGGTTGCCCGGCAGGGTGAACGCGCACACCACCACGGCGACCGGCAGCCAGGACACCCGCAGCGGGCGCGCCCGGGACGGCAGGGCGCGCAGCGGGTCCGCGACGGCGCGCCCCAGGGCCGCCGCCGCGGTGCGCGGGCTCAGGAGGACCGGGCGGTGCTGCCCGCCCGCTCCCGGGCGGCGCGGGCCGCCGGTCCGCCCGCGCGCAGGTCGACGTCCTCGCGCCGGGCCTCACCGGCGCGCACCGCCCGCTCGGGGGTGCCCGCACCGGCGTCGCGGGCGGTGTCGTGGCCGGTGTCGCGGGCGGTGTCGCGGGCGGTGTCGTGGGCGGTGTCGTGGCCGGCGTCGTGGGCGGGGCCGCGGCGGGTGCCGGTGCGCCGGGCGGTGCGGCGGGCGGCGAGCAGCGGCAGCAGCAGGTCCAGCAGCACGACGAGCACGACCCCGGCGGCCAGGCCGCCGAGGGCGACGGCGCCCACGGCGCGCGCCCGGTCCGGGTACAGCTCGAGCGGGCCGTCGGTGGGGGTGGACTGGATGACGATGAACAGGCCGTTGTCGGGGGCCTGCACGCGCCGCTGCACCTCCTGCAGCTGCGCGCTGGCCGCCTGCAGGGCCGCGTCGATCACGGCCGGGCCGTCGGCGGGGTCGGCGGTGCTGGCGGAGACCCGGAAGTAGGTGCGCGCCGCGCCGCTGCTGAGCGAGTCGCCGGCGCTGAAGGCGGCCTCGGGGAACGCGCCGAGCACCTCGGCCTGCACGGGCGCGGTGTTCAGCGCGGTGGAGACGGTGGCCGCCAGGGTGCCGGCGCCCCCGGAGAGCGAGAAGGGGTTGCGGCTGCCCGGCTGCGTGCCCGGCGCCTGCTCGGGCAGCGGGGTCGACAGCGCCACGCTCGGGGTGACGAGGAAGGTGGCGCTCGTCTCGTACTGCGGCTGCGCCTGCACCCAGGCCGCGCGGGAGGCGAGGGCCACCAGGGCTGCGACCACGACGGTGAGGTACCAGCGGTGTGCGAGCACCCGCACCAGCGATCCGATGGTCATGGGCTCTCCTCGGTCTCGGCACCCCCGCGGGGGTCAGGGCGCGGCCTCGGGTCGCGCGGAGGCCGGACGACCTCCGCCCGGCCCCGACTGACGACGCAGAGCATTGCACAGTGACCCGTGGTAGCGGGAATGCCCGCAGCCTGCTCGCTGCGTCACCCGATCGGCACAGTCGGTCCCTATGCTGACCGCGGAGCCGGTTCCCGCCGGTGCCCGTCCGCCCGGCCGCGGTGTCCTCGACGACGAGCACGCCGGACGAACCCCCGAGAGGTGAGCGTGCCCCGGCTGCCCCGCCCCGCCCTCCCCCGCCGCGGCGCCGCGGTGCTCGCGCTGCTCGTGCTCGTGGCGGGCTGCGGCGGCGGCGAGCGCGAGGACCCCTTCGCCGCCCAGCGCGAGCGGCTGCGCCAGCAGGCCCTCACCCTGGGCATCCCGGAGGGCTTCCCCGGCCCCCACGACACCGGCGTGCCGCTGGGCACCGACCTGGAGCCGTCGGGGTCGGTGACGGTGACCGAGGACGGCCGGGTGCTCGAGGGCCTGGACGTCGACGGGTGCGTCTCGGTCAAGGCCGACGACGTGGTGATCCGCAACGTGCGCATCCGCTGCGGCGGCAAGCAGCGCGCGATCGTCGTCGAGGGCGAGGACCGCGGCCTGGTGGTGGAGGACTCCGAGATCGACGGGCTGGGCAGCACCGAGGTGGCCGTGGGCTGGAGCGGGTACACGCTGCGGCGGGTGAACGCGCACTCCCTGCTCGACGGCCCGCGCCTGGGCACGGGCGTGACGGTGGAGGACAGCTGGGTGCACGACATGGTGCGCCACGAGGACTTCCACGGCGACGCGCTGCAGTCCAACGGCGGCGAGGGCATCGTCGTGCGCGGCAACACCCTCGTGCCCACCGACACCAGCACCGGCGACGTGCTCAACGCCGCGGTCCAGCTCGGGGCGGAGAACGACTCCGGCCGGCTGACCGACGTGCTCATCGAGGGCAACTACCTGGACGGGGGCAACTACGCCGTCAACGTCCGCGACGACGACGGCCTGTCCGGGGTCGTGCTGCGCGGCAACGTCTTCGGCGACGGCTCGCGCTACGGGCCGGTCATCGCCCCCGAGCGCAGGGTGCAGGTGGAGGAGGACAACCGCGAGCGCCGCTCGGGGGCCGCGGTGGAGGTCGACGAGCCCTGAGCGCGCCGCCCGCGCGGGCCGCCGCGGCGCCCCCGGACGAGCGGACACGCTCGGTGCGGCTGCTGCTACGGTGCGCTCCGTGAGCACCCCCCGGGGCAGCGTGGTCGTCCCCGCGCACGACGAGGGCGCCGTGATCGAGCGGTGCCTGCGCGCGCTGCGCGCCGGGGACGGCGACCTGGAGGTCGTCGTCGTGGCCAACGCCTGCACCGACGACACCGCCGAGCGCGCCCGCGCCGCCGGCGCCCGCGTGGTGGAGACCGCGGTGCCCGGCAAGGCCCACGCGCTGGACCTCGGCGACGAGGCGTGCACCGCCTTCCCGCGCGCCTACCTCGACGCCGACGTGTCCGTGGACGGGCAGGACCTGCGCCGCGTGCTCGACGTGCTGCGCGAGGGCCCGGCGCTGGCCGCCGCCCCGCGCCTGCGGGTGGACCTCTCGCGCTCCTCCTGGCCGGTGCGCGCGTACTACCGGGTGTGGACGGCGCTGCCGTACGTCACCGACGACCTGGTCGGCTCCGGCTTCTACGCGCTCTCGCGCGCCGGGCGGGCCCGCTTCGGCACCTTCCCCGACGCCACCGGCGACGACACGTTCGTGCGCGCCCTCTTCGCCCCCGGCGAGCGCGTCTCGGTGCCGGGCACGACGTTCACCGTGCACCCCCCGCGCACCCTGGCCGCCCTGCTCGCCGTCAAGACGCGCGCGCGCTTCGGCGTGGCCGAGCACGCCGCCGCACGGGTCGCCGGGCACGCGCAGCACGAGTCCGCCCGCGCGGCGCAGGGCCCGGGTCCGGTGCTGCGGCGCCTGGCCGCCCGCCCCGCGCTGTGGCCGGCGCTGCCGGTGTACGCCGCGGTCGGGCTGCTGACCCGGCTGCGCGCGCGGCGGCGGCTGAGCAGCGGCGCCCCCGTCGCCTGGGACCGCGACACGACCTCCCGCACCCCGGCCGCCTGACGGCCCGACCCCCGAGGAGCACTCGATGGCGAGATCCCTCAACCGGCTGCGCTGGCTGCGCCGGGGCATCGTGGGGGCCAAGCGCGCGGTCAACGTGCGGGTGTGGGGCATGGACATCCACCCCACCGCCACCTTCAGCCTGTCCGCCCGCTTCGACCGCACCCACCCGCGCGGCGTGCACGTCGGCGCGCGCAGCTACGTCGCGCTGGAGGTGATCGTGCTCTCGCACGACATGACGCGCGGGAAGAAGACGGACACCCGCATCGGGGAGGACTGCTTCATCGGCGCCGGCAGCATCCTGCTGCCGGGGGTGACGATCGGCGACGGCTCGATCGTGGCCGCCGGCGCCGTGGTGACCCGGGACGTGCCGCCGCGCTGCATCGTCGCCGGCTCCCCCGCCCGCGTGATCCGCTCGGGCATCACCACCGGCCCCTACGGCCGGCTGCTGGACCGCGGCACCGACGAGCGGGCCGGCACCGCAGGCACCGCCGGGGACGCCGGCGGTGCCGGCACGGTGGTCCAGCTGCCCTGAGGCGGGCCGTCACCGCGCCACCCGTCCGGGCGAACGTCGCCCGGACGCCTCACCCCGTCGCGCCCGCGCGACCCCCGCGCTGCACGCTGCGTCACCGTTCGCCCGGGTGACGACCCCGTTCGCCCCACCCGCCGGGGCGATGGCGCTCACGGGCCCGCCGACCCGATGCCTCTGGGGACAGTCCGTCCCCGAAGACACCGCAGCGGAGGCTCCCCGTGCCCAGCACGAAGCGCACCTGGAAGGCCGTCCTGGCCGCCGTGGGCACGACCGCCGTGCTCGCCGCGGGCACCGTCCCGGCGCACGCCGCCAGCGCCTCGCCCTGGATCGCGTACGGCGGCGCGAGCGTGAACAACGCCCGCGTGCCCGCCTCCGCGGTGCAGCTGACCACGCAGTCGCCCAGGCCGTTCGACACGCTGACCTACAGCGTCGGCGGTCGGGTCGTCAGCGCCGCGGTGACCGCCACGGCACCGACCACGGCCGGCGGCGACTGGACCGCCACCGCGACCGCGGACCTGTCGGGCCTGTCCGGGCGCGTCAGCCTCACCGCGAAGCTGGTCAGCGGCGGCAGCAGCAGCAGCGTCGCCAAGACCCTGCGGGTCGTCGACCCCGCCAGCGGCCTCGGCACCGGGCGCACCGCCGCGTCGCGCCCCGCGCGCAGCGTGCGGGTGCAGGCCACCGACGGCCGGCCCGGCGCCTTCACCACCGGCCTGCGCGGCGCCCGCGCCCAGCGCGTGCTCACCGGCGACCAGGTCATCACCCGGGACGGCACCGTCCTGGACGGCGTGCAGGTCGACGGCTGCGTCGTCGTCAAGGCGGACGACGTCGTCATCCGCAACAGCAAGGTGAACTGCCGCCGGCAGGGCCGCCAGGTGGCCGTGCAGGTCGCCGACGGCGCGCGCAACCTGCTCGTCGAGGACACCGAGATCGACGCCACCGGCGCCGACGTCGGCGTGGGCTGGGGCAACTACACCCTGCGCCGCGTCAACGTGCACGGCTCCGCCGACGGCGCCCGCTGGGGCAGCAACGTGCTCATCGAGGACAGCTGGATCCACGACATGTCCCGCCAGGACGGCCTGCACAGCGACGCGCTGCAGACCACCTCCGGGTCCAACGTCGTGATCCGCCGCAACGTCCTGGACCCCTCCAACGGCGGCGACCCGCTCAACGCCGCCATCATGGTCGGCACCGAGACGGGTTCGAGGAAGCTGGAGAACGTCGTCGTCGAGGACAACCGCCTCGGCGGCGGCTCCTACACCGTCAACGTGCGCGGCGACGTCACGGTGAGCGGGCTGGTGTTCCGCCGCAACACCTTCGAGGACAACAGCCGCTACGGCGCGGTCATCGCGCCCACCGGCAAGGACGTCACCTTCACCGGCAACGTCATGGGCTGGACCGGCAAGGAGGTCACCGTCGACCGCTGGTGAGCCGCCCGGCGAGGGGGGCACCCGGACGGCGCAGGGCCTACCGGGAGGGTCACGGGACGGGTACGATCCGCTCGCGCCCGGCCGACGGCTGGTCGTCGAGTTCCGACGGTGGACGATGGCTCGCACCGGTCGAGCCGTCGACGCCCGACCCCCGGAGGTACCCCCGCGTGAGCATCGGTGAGTTCCTGCACGCCCTCCGGCGCAGGCGGCGGCTGGTCGCCGTGTCCTTCCTGGTCCCGCTGCTGCTGGCGGTGGTGGCCACGGCCCTGCTGCCCAGGACGTACGAGGCGACCGCCACGGTGTTCGTGAGCACCCCGGGCAACCCGCAGGACCCCGAGCTGGCCTTCGAGGGCTCGGGCTTCGCGCAGGACCGGGCGGAGTCGTACGCGCTGCTGGCGAGGACGCGGACCGTGACGGCCCCGGTGGTGCAGTCCACCGGCTCCTCCGAGAGCCCGGAGGAGCTGGCCTCGCGCATCTCCACCTCCGTGCCCCTGGACACCGTCGTGCTGGAGCTGACGGTGGCGGACGGCTCCGCCGCGCGCGCCGCCGAGCTCGCCGACGCCGTCGCGCGCCAGCTCGTCACCACGGTGGGCGAGCTGGAGTCCGCCGGCGGCGTCCCCAGCCCCGTGGCGCTGACCCTCGTGCAGCCGGCCACCGCCCCGTCCTCGCCGGCGAGCCCGAGCTGGGCGCTGGGCCTGGCCCTGGGCGTGCTGGCCGGCCTGGCGCTGGCGGTGTGCGCGGCGCTGGTGGCGGAGTCCGCCTCCGCGGCCTCGCGCCGCAGCGTCCACCTGGACGCGACCGCCCCGGGCGCCCCGCGCTCCGGCGGTCAGGAGCTGGCCGGCGCCGGCGCCCGGCACGCGGACTGACCCGGTCGTGAGCGCCCTCGCCCCGCCGGCGGCGCACGAGCTGGCGGGCGGGCCGGCCGCCGGCGCGCCCGGGACCCGCGGCGTGCCCGTCACCTTCCTGCTCGCCTTCGCCGCCGTCGTCGTCAACCTGGTCGACGTGTGGGCCTACCCCACGGCGGGCAGCGACGCCGTCGGCGTCAAGCTCGCCGGCGCGCGCGTCACCGACCTGCTCGCGGTCGCCGCCATCGCGCTGGGCGGGGCCAAGTGGCTGGCCGGGCGCACCGTGCTGCCGCGCGCGGTGCTGCTGCCGCTGCTGCTCGTCACCGCGGTGTGGGTCGGCGGCACCGTCGTGGGCCTGGCCAACGGCCACGACGTCCGCCTGATGTTCGGCCAGTGGCACCTGCTGCTGTACGGGTGGGCGTTCGTGCTCGCCTGGGCGGACGCGCCGGCGCGCTGGCTGCACCGGTGCGAGTCGCTGCTGCCGGTGCTGACGCTGCCGATCGCGGCGGCGCTGCTCGTGACCGGCGGCGGCGGGGACCCGTTCACGGTGGTGGCCGCGGTGGCGGCCGTGTCGCTGGTGCGCGACCGGCTGCTCGTCGCGCTGCCCCTGCTGCTGCTGACGGTGGCGCTGGTGGGGCTGGGCGGGCAGCGCGCGGCGCTGCTGTTCTCCCTGCCGCCGCTGGCGCTGGCCGTCGTGCTGCGGCTGCGGGTCCGCCCCGCGCGCGGCGGCGGCATCGCGGTGGCCGCCGCGGTCGTGGTGGCCCTGGCCGTCGCGGCGTTCGTCAAGGCCGGCGCCATCGCGGCGCTGGTCTCCGACGTGGTGGACGCCACGTTCCGCCGCACCGGCAAGGCCGAGTCGAGCCTGTCGCGCCTGGACCAGCTGGAGATCGCGGTGCAGCGCATCCGCGAGTCGCCCTGGCTGGGCGAGGGCCTGGGCTTCCAGTACCAGCTGTACGACCGGCCGACCGACCGCACGGCGTGGACCTCGCTGACGCACGACATCTACCTGGACCTGCCGCTGCGGTTCGGGCTGCCGGCCACCGCGGTGCTGCTGGTGGTGCTGCTGGCGTGCGTGCTGCAGTGCCTGGTGCGCCTGCCCCGGCTGCTGCCGCTGCAGGTGGCCGCGCTCGGCGCCCTGCTCGGCCTGCTGGGCAAGGGCGGCGTGGAGTCCATCCTCGACAAGCCCCGGCTCGTGCTGCTCATCGCCTGGCTGGCGGTGACCGTCGTGCACGCGCGGCGGCAGGTCGCGGGCGCAACCAGCGCGGCGCCGCCGCGCACGACGATCGGAGCGACCCGGTGACGCGCGAACAACGACTGCCCGCGGTCTTCGTCTCGACCAGCGCCATCGTGTGGGGGGCGGAGACGAGCCTGCTGGTGACGGCGCAGCACCTGGCGCGCCAGGGGGTCCGGGTGGGCCTGCTGGCGCAGGCGCCCGGGTTCGTGGAGCAGTGGCCGGGCGGCGCCAAGCGCCTCGCCCGCGGCGCGGGGTTCTACGCGCGCCTGGCCTGGACGGCCCTTGTCGAGCGGCCCGAGGCCCTGGTGTGCTGCAGCCTGCGGCTGGCGGCGGCCTTCGCCCCGCTGCGGCTGCTGCCGGCCGCCGTGCGGCCGGCCCTGGTCTTCGACCTGCACGACTACATGCCCGGGGAGGGCGGCCGCCGCCGGATGCGGGTGGCGATGTGGTGGTTCGACCGCGTCGTCGCCGTCAGCGGGTTCGCCGCGAGCCAGCTCTCGCAGGACTACTCCGCGCTGCTGGTCCTCGCCCGGCCCGTCGAGGGCGGCGCGAGCGGGGACGGCGCGACCGGGGACGGCGCGAGCGGGGACGCGGAGGACGCGGGCGGCGGTGCGCAGGGCGCCGGCGAGCGGCACCGGGTCGGCGTGGTGGGCCGGCTGGACGCGGACAAGCGGATCGAGCTGGCCCTGGAGGCCGTGGCGCTGCTGCCGGACACCGAGCTGGTGCTGCGCGGCGCCTCCGGCCTGGACGAGGCGTACACCGAGGGGCTGCGCCGGCGCGCGCACGAGCTGCTGGGCGAGCGCGCGGTGTTCGAGGGGCGCGTGCCGCGCGAGCGGGTCGTGAGCGGGCTGTCGTGCGTGGTGGTCGCCAACGACGAGGAGGCGCTGGGCCGCACGGTGGTCGAGGCGCAGCTCGCCGGGGTGCCCGTGGTCGTGCCCGACCGCGGCGGGGCGCGGGACCTGGTGGAGGACGGCGTGACCGGCCGGCGCTTCCGGGCCGGCTCGGCGGCGTCGCTGGCCGCCGCGGTGCGCGGGGTGCTGGACGACCCGGTGGCCGCCGGTGAGCTCGCGCAGCGGGCGCGGCGGGTGGCCGCCGAGCGGCACGACCCCGCGCGGGTCGCCCGCGAGTACCTGCGCTTCGCGGTCTCGGGGCCCTCGGCGCGCCCGCTGCGGGCGCTCGCGGCGCGCCTGGCGGGGCGCTCGGGGGCCCGCGGGGAGGGCGGTCGGGGTCCTGCCGTGCCGGCGCCGCGCAGCGCAGCGCCGGTCGCGCAGCGGGAGGCCGACACGCGCGCTGACCTGCAGGGACCCCGCTGAAACGTCCAGCCGACACGACGGCAGGAACGCGCCGGGACGGTGAGAGCTGGATCACACGACTGGCGATCACGGTAGTTGATAGGGCACATTCTGCGACGGCCGGATCGCCCGAACGGGTGAAACGGCTACGCCCTGCACCGTGATGACTGCGGTCCCACGAGGGCGGCGCCCTTTCGGGAGGGCGGACTGAGCGGTCCGGGGGGGCGCGCGGCCGGCGACGGCCGTCCTCCCGGGCACCGTCCTCCCGAACCGGAAGACGACCATGCGCCTATCTCCCTTCCGCACGCCCGTTTCCCCCTCCGCTGCGCAGAACCACTGCCCGTCGCCGAGCGGCGAGCAGCCCCTGGACCACGACCGCCTGCGCCACGACCACCCGCCGCACGCCGGCGCCGGAGGGCGCGGGGGCGCCCGTCCGTGGCGCCGGCGCGCGGCACGGCTGGGCACGGCGCTCGCCGCGCTGGCCGCCGCGGCCGGCCTGCTCACCGCCCCGGCGCAGACCGCCGCCGCGGGGACCGGAACCCTGCACGGGGCGTTCGTCCGCCCGAGCAGCGACGCCACGGCGTTCTCCAACCTCACCGGCCGCAAGCTGCAGATCGTCACGGGTTTCCTGCCCGAGACCAGCTGGTCGCAGATCACCGACCCGTACCCCATGAACCTCTGGAAGGGCAGGGGGTACCGGATGCACTGGTCGGTGCCGATGCTGCCCGAGTCGGGGGCGTCGCTGAAGACCGGCGCCACCGGCGCCTACAACAGCCACTTCAAGAAGGTGGCGCAGAACCTCGTCAACGCCGGCCAGGCGAACTCCGTCGTTCGGCTGGGCTGGGAGATGAACTGCTCCTGCCAGACCTGGAGCGCCAAGCAGGACCCCGCCTCGTACGTCGCGTTCTGGCGGCAGGCCGTGGGCGCCATGAGGTCCGTGTCCGGGCAGCGGTTCACGTTCCTGTGGGCGCCGGGCAGCGGCAACTCCCTGGGCACCTTCGCCACCGACCGCGCCTACCCGGGCGACGCGTGGGTCGACGCCGTCGGCGCCTCGCTGTACGACCACAGCGAGAACTTCCGCCCGGAGGAGACCGTGGCCCGCTGGGGCCACTTCTACGACCAGGACTTCGGCCTGCGCTGGCTGGCCGACTTCGGCAAGCAGCACGGCAAGCCGATCGCGCTGGCGGAGTGGGGCCTGAGCAGCCTGTCCAGCGGCTGGGGCGGCGGTGACGACTCGTACTTCATCAAGAAGGTGTACGAGTACGTCTCCAACAACAACGTGCTCTTCGAGAGCTACTTCAACTACGACCCCTCCTCCGCGGAGAAGCACAAGATCACCGGCAGCACGTTCCCCAACGCCAAGGCGACCTACAAGTCGTTGTGGAGCAAGGGCTTCGTGCCCGGCAGCACCACCGCCTCCAGCGGCCCCACCGCGACGTCCGGGACCGTGCTGCAGTGGACGAAGAACTCCGACGGGTCCGGCACCGGGTACGCCCTGAACGGCTCGACCCTGCGCGGGATGGTGTACGTCACCGCCGAGGTCTCCGCCGCGCAGGCGCGCTCGGTGGCCTTCTACCTCGACACCCCCACCTCCGGCACACCGACGCACGTGGAGTCCGACGCGCCGTTCCACGCCGACGGGGTGTCGGCGATCTCGGGCCGGGCGAACCCGATCGACGGTGCGGCGATGAGCCCCGGGACGCACACGCTCTCGGCGGTCGTCACCGGCTGGGACGGCGCCAAGCGCACGGTCACGGCCACGTTCAAGACCGCCTGAGGCGGTGCCGCCCCCGCGGCGGGGTGCTCACCGCCCCGCCGCGGGGGCGCACCCGGTTCCGCTCCCGGTCCAGGTCCAGCCCTCGGTTCCCACCCGGTCCGGTCCCGGGTTCCCGCCCGGTCCCGATCACGTCCGGTCCCCGGCGTAGTACCGTCCGCTGCGGGACGGCGACGTCCGACGCGGGCCGATCCACGAGCCAGACCTGGACCACCGGACCCGGTCGCCTCCCCGCGCGGGCGGCGGCCGGGTCCCCCACCCGAGAGGTGCCGATGCGCGTCTTCGTTCTGCTGGAGCAAGGCAAGGGCGACCCCGCCTGGCGCGAGCGGTACCGCCGCGGGGAGGTGTACGAGCAGACCCCGTACGGCTACGGGCTCGCCGAGGGCGACGGGGTGAGCGTGACGTTCTCCCGCGACCGCCGCGAGGGGCCGGTGGGTTCCTTCACCCGCCGGGCCGTGTACAAGGTGCTCGGCTTCGACCTGCTGCACGTGCTGCGCCAGGTGCCGCTGGCCCGCGAGGCGGACGTGGTGTGGACCCACACCGAGCGCGAGCACCTGGCCCTGGGCCTGCTCAAGGGCCTGGGCCGCGACCTGCCGCCGGTCGTGGCGCAGTCGGTGTGGGTGGCCGACCGCTGGCGGGAGTGGTCCGCCCCGCGCCGCGCGCTGTACCGCTGGTGCCTGGGGCACCTGGAGTCGCTGACGACCCTGGCCCCGGACAACGCCGCCTTCCTGCGCGCGCTGACCGGCGCCCCGGTCGAGGTGGTGCCCTTCGGCGTGCGCGCCGACCCGTGGCCGGGCAGCGCCCCCGCCGCGGACGCCGCGGACGCCGCGGACGGCACCCCCCGCCCCGTGCGCGTGCTGTGCCTGGGCAACGACGTGCACCGCGACTGGGAGCTGCTGCGCGAGCTGGCGCGGGCCGGCGGTGCGGAGGTGGACGTCACGCTGGTCACCAAGCGCCTGGACCCCTCCTTCGCGGCCGGGCTGCCCAACCTGCACGTGCGGCCCGCGCGGCGGGTGGAGGAGACGGCGGACGCCTACGCGGCGGCGGACGTGGTGTGCCTGCCGCTGAAGCGCAACCTGCACGCCTCGGGCATCACCGTGCTGCTCGAGGCCGCCACGTGGTCGCTGCCGTGCGTGGTCAGCGACACCGGCGGGCTGCGCGAGTACTTCGGCGACGAGGCGGTGCGGTACGTGCCCGAGGGCGCGGGCGCGACCTCGTGGTGGGAGGCGGTGCGCGACGTCGCCCGCTCCTCGGGGCCGGCCCTGGTGGCCGGGATGCGGCACCGGGTGCAGCGCGCGGAGCTCACCGACGCCGGGTACGCCGCGCGGCACGTGGCCCTCAGCGAGGCGCTCGTCACCTCTCGGCAGGAACTCTCGGTACCGACCAAGTGACGGGGCGTGTCCGGTGGGGGCGGAAAACGTTCCGGCCCGCGCTCGGCGGGTCACGAACTGTTCCCCCGCTCCCCCGGACGCAGTAGCGTTCGCCCCGTCCACCGCCGCTCCGCAGCCCCTCGGGCTGCTCCCGCCCCGGGAGGGGACATCACCACCACCGCGCGCCACCGCCGCCCCGGCGCCCCGATCGTCGCGGGCACCGCCCTCGCCGTCCTGGTCCCGCTCGCGCAGGCCCCGGCGGCCACCGCCGCCGAGGACGCCACGCGCACCAGCGCCCGGGTCGACTTCCAGAGCCAGGCCGCCGCCACCTTCCCCGGCTACACCGCCGACCACGGCCAGCCCTACAGCGACACCACCGGCTCCGGCTGGCTGGACGACGTCACCGGCGCCCCGCTGTCCCTGGTGGGCAACGGCCGGCAGCGCAACTCGGCCGTCTCCCCGGACAAGCGCTACGACACGATCGTGCAGATGCAGCAGACGACCAGCGCCTACGGCGGCACCGCCCGCCCGGGCCGCTGGGAGTACGCGCTGGCCGACGGCACCTACGACGTCACCGTCGCCGTGGGCGACGCCACCGCCTACAACTCCACGCACACGATCGTGGCCGAGCCCGGCGGGGCGGACGCCGTGACGATCGTCGACGCCGTCAAGCTCACCAGCGCCGAGCCGTTCCGCACGACGACCTCGCGCGTGAGGGTGAGCGACGGGCGGCTGACGCTCTCGCCCGCCACCGGCGTCAACACCAAGATCGCCTTCGTCGACGTCTCCCCCGTGGTCACGGCCCCGGTGGACACCACCGCCCCGGTCGCCACCGTGGCGCTGTCCGGCGAGCGCGACGCGTCCGGCGCCTACGCGCAGGACGTCACCGTCACCGCGGCCGCCACCGACCAGGGCGGCAGCGGCCTGGCCGGGATCACGTACGCCCTGGACGGCGGCGCGCCGCTGCCGTACACCGCCCCGTTCTCCGTGGCCGAGCCCGGCGCGCACACCGTCGTGGTCACCGCGACGGACGGGGCCGGCAACACCGGCACCGCGAGCGCGACCTGGACGCGCGCCGCCGCCGCCCCGGCCGGCACCCTCGTGGCCTCCTCCCCGGACGACGCCGCGCTGGGCCTGCCCACCCCCCGCCTGGTCTTCAGCACGGTGCGCGGCCGCCCGGCCCCGCCGGCGCGCTCGTTCACCTTCACCAACACCGGCGGCACGCCGCTGGCGCTGTCGGGCCTGGCCACCGCCGGTGAGGACGCCGGCAGCTTCGCCCTGGCCCCCGGCCAGCCGTCCTCCGTCACGGTGCCCGCGGGCGGCACGGCGCAGGTCTCGGTGGTCTTCACGCCCACCGACCCGACGAACTGCCCCTCCTCGGCCAACCCGACCGCCATCGCGGACATGGTGCGCGAGGCCCGCCTGACGTACAGCACGCCGTCCGGTCCCGGCTCGGTGGACGTCTCGGGCGTGGTGACGTGCAACGTGGAGGGCAACAACGAGCCCACGCTGCAGCAGGTCGTCGACGCCCTGGGCTACGACGTGAAGACGTACCGGACCTTCGGCAACGAGCGGTTCATCGGGCCCCAGCGCAACTCCCCCGGCTCCGACGAGGTGTACAACCCCTACTTCGTCCCCGCCGACGCCTCGCAGCCGGTGACGCTCACCCCGGTGGCGCACTACGGCAGCCGCAACACCGCGGCCTCGGGCTACGGCCGCACGGGCTGGATCTCCCAGGGCGCCACCGGCGCGACGGGCTGCAGCTCCACCTGCAAGCAGCTCTTCCTCTTCCCCGGCGACACCGCCAGCGCCTACACGGCCAACCAGGAGCTCATGCCAGAGTTCACCGGGACCACGACGTTCCGCCCCGGCGGCGCGTTCGGGCTGTACCACGGCGACTACGGCGACGTGAACTACA
This sequence comes from Kineococcus gurbantunggutensis, assembly GCF_050871925.1. Taxonomy (NCBI): domain Bacteria; kingdom Bacillati; phylum Actinomycetota; class Actinomycetes; order Kineosporiales; family Kineosporiaceae; genus Kineococcus; species Kineococcus gurbantunggutensis. Next base: position 6,255 of record NZ_JBJLSG010000005.1, on the reverse strand, counting down.
CCGACGACGGCTTCAACCACGCCCGCTCCACCTCCGGTGCGACGATCACCCCGCTGCACCACCTGCACAGCATCCGCGTGTACCCGGCCTACACCGCCGACCGGCGGCTCGTGCCCAACACCTGGATCGTGGGCGTCGACATCACCCGCGTGCCGTCCTACAAGAACAACGACTTCGAGGACGTCGTGCTCGTGCTGCGCAACGCCGCACCGGCGCAGGCCCCCGCGCCGCTGCCGGGCGCCGCCACCACGGTGAACCTGGCCGCCGGCGGCACGGTGGGCACCGACTGCGGGGTCACCGGCTTCGACGGGGTGCTGCCCAACACCGCCGGCACCCAGTGCAACGCGGCGGCGATGTCGTTCACGCCGGACGGCCTGCGGATGACCTCCACGGCCGGCCAGCTCGCCGACGGCCGGCAGCAGAACGCGCTGTACAAGTCGTTCGACGCCTCGACCGGGCCGTTCACCGTCCGCGCCCGCGTCAAGGGGCCGATCACGGGGCTGACCAAGCCGTACCAGCAGGTCGCGGCCTTCTTCGGCCCGGACCAGTCGAACTTCGTCAAGGCGGAGGTCGAGTTCCAGGGCACCGGCACCGACCCGCACGCGACGTTCTTCTTCAGCGAGAAGGGCACCGCCCGGACGATCGCCACCACCTCGGTGCCGGCGGTCACCTCGGCGAGCACGGTAGACCTGATCGTCCAGGGCAACACGAGCGTGCCCGACCCGATCGCGGCCGCCTCCGACCCGAACAAGGTGCGCAGCTACCCGCTCACGCAGGTGAGCGTGTCGTACGCGATCGACGGCGGGGCCCCCGTCCGGATCGGCACGACCACGGTGAGCCCGGCGGACGTCAGCCGGTGGTTCGGCCGTTCCGCGAAGGCGGGCGTCCTGGTGTCGGGCGGGGGCAGCACCACCCCCTACACCGCGACGGTCTCCTCCTTCGCGGTGACGGCGCAGTAACCGGCCCGCACCACCCGGCCGGGTCCCGGGAGCAGCCCGCGCGGCGGCTCCCGGGACCCGGTAGCAGCACCAGCAGCAGTCCCGACGGCGGGGCCCTCCACGGGGTGTCCCCCGGGGCGGGCCGCGCCACGAGCAGCGGAGGCCCACCCTGAGAAGCGTCGTCGTCACCAAGTTCACGCCGTTCCCGGCCAACGCCGGCGGCCGGTTGCGCTCCCTGGCCGTGGTCCGCCGGCTGGCGGCGATGGGGCCCACCACCCTGTGCTGCTTCTCCGACGGGACCGGCGACGCCGACGCGCTGCGCGCCGAGGGCGTCACGGTGCACGAGGTGCCCTGGCGGCCAGGCCCGGCCACGGTCCTCAAGGGCCTCGTGCCCGGGGGCAGCCTGTCGGCGGCGCGCTTCTACGACGCTCGGCTGGCCGCGCTGGTGCGCGAGCAGGTCGCCGCCCAGCGCCCGGACCTGCTGCAGGTGGAGTACTCGCAGCTGGGCGCGTACCTGCGCACGCCCGGGCCCGCCGCGCTGGTGCGCGCGCTGGACTGCCACAACGCCGAGGCCGCCCTGGTGGCCAGCTACGCCGCCTCCGCCCCCCCGGCCCGCAAGGTCGCCTCGCTGGTCGAGGCCCGCCTGCTGGAGCGCGTGGAGCGCGCGGCGGTGCGGGCCGCGGACCTGGTCTCCGTGGTCAGCGCCAAGGACGCCGAGCGCCTGCCCGCCCGGCCGCGGCGCGCGGTGACGGCCCTGAACGGCTGGGAACCGCGCCCCGTGCTGCCGCCGGCCACCGAGCCGGTGGCGGTGTTCGTCGGCACGCTGGGCTGGAAGCCCAACGCCGACGCCGCCCAGTGGCTGGCGCGCGAGGTGTGGCCGCTGGTGCGCGCGGCGTCGCCGTCGGCGCTCGCCTCCCTGGTCGGGCGCGACCCCTCCCCCGCCACCCTGGCCCTGGCCGGCGACGGGCTCACCGTCACCGGCACGGTGCCGGACGTGCAGCCCTACCTGGCGCGCGCGCGCGTCGCGCTGGCCCCGCTGCGCGCCGGCGGCGGCACCCGCCTGAAGATCCTGGAGGCGCTGGCCGCCGGGCGCCCGGTGGTGGCGACCTCGGTGGGCGCGGACGGCCTGGAGGAGCTCGTCGGCAGCGGCGTGGTCATCGCCGACGAGCCGGCCGACTTCGCCAAGCGGGTCGTGGAGCTGCTGGAGGACCCCGAGCAGGCCGAGCGACTGGGCCTGGCCGGGGCCGCCGCCGTCGCGGACCGCTACAGCTGGGACCGCGTCCTGACCCCGTGGGCCGAGGCGGTCCAGGAGCTCGTCGCCGAGCGGCGCGCCAACCGGACGCCCTGAGCACCGCCCCACCGGCTCCGATCACGGACCGTGCCGCTGCGGTACGGTCCGACCGACCCCCTGGACCCGAGCGCGCACCGCTGCCCGGACCCCTGCCGCGCAGGGCCGGCTCCGCGCCCCCACTCGTCAGGAGAACCGATGTCGACCGTCATCACCGACCTGCAGGAGTCCACGCTCGAAGCCTTCCGGCCCCTGCTGCAGGGCCGTGACGTCGCGCTCCTGGACTTCCCCAACCACAGCAACTGCGGCGACAGCGCCATCTGGCGGGGAGAGGTCGCGCTCGCGCGCGCCTTGGGCTGCCGGGTGGTGTACCGGTGCGAGACGGGCACCTACCGCCGCGAGGACATCGCCGCCCTGCCCGCCTCCACCGCGGTGCTGCTGCACGGCGGCGGGAACTTCGGCGACCTGTGGCCGCACTTCCACGGGTTCCGCGAGCGGGTCATCGAGGACTTCCCGGACCGTCGCGTCATCCAGATGCCCCAGTCGATCCACTTCCGGGAGAAGTCGGCGATGGAGCGCACGCAGCGCCTCATCGCCGGGCACCGGGACTTCGTCCTCGTGGTGCGCGACCACCAGAGCCACCGCATCGCGCAGGAGTCCTTCGACTGCCACGTGATGCTGGCCCCCGACATGGCGTTCATGCTCGGCGCCCAGCAGCGCAGCCACCCGGCGACGGAGGACGTCTTCACCCTCGCCCGCACCGACCACGAGACGCTGGGCGAGGCGCTGGGCCCGGTGGCCGAGGCCGAGGGTCTCTCGCCGGTGGACTGGGGCCGCCCCCGCCCGCCGGCCGTGCACCCCGAGGGGTTCCTGCTGCGCATGAACCTGGGCCTGGCCCGCTCGCCGCGCCCGCTGCGCGACCTTGGGCGCCTGGAGCGCCGGCAGGGCTGGTCCTACGAGTGGCTCGCCGAGAAGCAGGTGCAGCGGGGCCTGGAGTTCCTCAGCCGCGGTCGCGTCGTCCTCACCGACCGCCTGCACGCGCACCTGCTCGCCGAGCTGCTGGGCATCCCCCACGTCGCGGTCGACTCCGGGTACGGCAAGATCCGCAGCTACCACGAGACCTGGCTCGCCGACTCGCCGCTGGCCCACATCGAGACGAACGCGAAGGATGCCGTCGTCAAGGCGCGCGAGGTGTTCCAGGAGCTGGCCGCAGGATGACCGACCGGACCACCACGCCGCCCCCCGACGGCCCGGCGGCCTCCGCCGCGACCGCCACCTCCGGCATCGGCGCACGCGCGCTGCGCGGGGCGGCGTGGTCGGTCCTGGAGAAGTGGGGTGCCCGGCTCGCCCAGCTCCTCGTGTTCGTCCTGCTCAGCAGGATGCTGGACCCGACGGTCTTCGGCGTCATCGCGATCGCCCAGGTGGTCCTGGACCTCGTGCGCATCCTGGTGGACCAGGGGTTCAGCCAGGCGCTCGTCGTCGAGGACCGCCCGGACCGGGCCTTCACCAGCACGGCGTTCTGGGTGGGGCTGGGCGTGTCGGCCCTGCTGACGCTGACGATGTTCTTCACCGCGCCGCTGGTGGCGGACCTGTACGACGAGCCGCAGCTGACGGCCGTGCTGCGCTGGCTGTCGATCGGGTTCCTGCTGCAGGCGGCCTCCAGCGTGCCGCAGGCCCTGCTGTCGCGGGAGTTCCGCTTCCGCGAGCTGGCCGTGCGCCGGCTGGTCTCCGTGCTCGTCGGCGGCGTGGCGGGCGTGGTGCTGGCCGCCACCGGCGCGGGCGTGTGGGCCCTGGTCGGCCAGACGCTGGGCACCACCGCGGCCTCCGTGGTCGTGCTCTACGCCGCCACCCGCTTCCGGCCGGGCCTGGCCTTCGACCGCGCGCGGTGGAAGGGCCTGGTGCGCTTCAGCGGCGGCGTCCTGGGCGTGGACCTGATGACCTGGCTGGTCAACAACGCCGACAAGCTCATCGTGGGGGCCCTGCTGGGCACCGAGGCGCTGGGCTACTACTACGTCGCCTGGCGCATCCTCATGCTCGTCACCGAGGTCATGACCGGGGTGATGTCCGGGGTGGCGCTGCCGGTGTTCTCCCGCCTGAAGGGCGACCGGGACCTGACGGTGCGGGCCCTGTTCCGGGCCACGAAGCTGTCGGTGTCCGTGGCCGCGCCCACCTTCGTCGCCATCGCCGTGCTGGCCCCGGACCTGGTGCCGGTGGTCTTCGGCCGGCAGTGGGGCGAGGCCGTGCCGCTGGCGCAGGTGCTGTGCCTGGTGGGCCTGGTGTACTCGGTGACGTTCTTCGACCGCAGCGTGCTCTACGCGGCCGGGCGCCCCGGCCTGGAGCTGGTGGTGGCCGGGCTGACGGCCGCGGGCACGGCGCTGGCGGCCGCCCTGGGGTCGCTGCAGGGCCTGATGCTGGTGTGCGTGCTGCTCGCGGTGCGCTCCTACGGCCTGTGGCCGGTGCGCATCGCCTTCCTGCGCAGGGTCACCGGGCTGCCGGTGGGCCGCTACCTGCTGCAGTGGGTCCGTCCCGTGCTGGCCACCGCGCCGGCGGCCGGGACCGGGGAGCTGGTGCGCCACCTGCTGGAGGACGCGGACCCGCTGCTGCGCCTGGTGGCGGCCGGGGCCGCCTTCGCGCTGGTCTTCGCCGTGGTGCTGGTCCTGGTGGACCGGCGCTTCGTGCGCGAGACGCTCGCCACGGTCCGCGCCGCGGCCCGCAGGCGCCCGCCGGCCGGGGCGCGAGCCGTTCCGGAGCAGGCGGACGCGGTGCGCCGCGAGACCGCCCCAGCCGCTCCCGCCGGGGACCGGCACCCCTCGTCCGGAGCCGCGCGCTGACCCGCCCACGACGCCGAGCGGTGCTGCTCGCCTGCTCGCTGCTCCTGGTGGCGCTCACGGTCGCGCTGGTCCTGCTGCAGCGCGGCCCGGACGAGCACCGGTCGGGACTGCCGTGGCGCAGCGGCGGCTCCGACGACAAGGGCATCGCCAGCTTCGAGCAGTGGCGGGGGCGGCCCGCCGACGTGCGGGTCACCTGGAACAGCGCCGACACCTGGGCGGCGGCGGTGCCGACCTACGGGCTGCGCGAGGCGGCGCAGGAGGGGGAGGACCGCTTGCTCAGCTACGCCGTCCCGCTGGTCACCGAGGAGCCGGGGCAGACGCTCGAGCTGTGCGCGGCCGGGGGCAACGACGGGCACTTCCGCGCCATGGCGGAGGGCTTCGTCCGGTACGGCTTCGGGAGCGCGATCGTGCGGCCGGGGTGGGAGGGCTCGGCCGGGTGGTACCCCTGGGGCGTGAGCGCCCCGCGCAACGGCGGCCTGGAACGGGCCGTGCCGCTGTACCGGCAGTGCTTCCAGCGCTTCGCCGCGGTGTTCCGCGAGCGGGCCCCGGACGTGCGGATCGAGCTGAACTACGGCTCCGCCCGCGGCGCCACGAACATCGCCGACGTCTACCCCGGTGACGGTCTCGTGGACATCGTCAGCAACGACGTGTACCTCAGCCACGACGTGCGCAGCGCGCAGGACTGGCGCGAGCAGTGCTGGGCCGGCACGCCCGAGCGCCCGCAGGGCCTGTGCCGCTATGCGCAGTTCGCCCGCGAGCGCGGCGTCGAGTTCGCGGTGCCGGAGTGGGGGGTGGACGGCACCAACGCCCCCGACGCCGACGCGGCGGCGTACGTGGCCGGCATGGTCGCCCTCTTCCGCGACAACAGCGACGTCCTGGCCTACGAGGCCTACTACAACCGCACGAACGACCCCCGGCAGCCGTGCGAGTTCCGGCTGGACGAGGGCTGCAACCCCGAGGCGGCCTCGACCTACCTGCGGCTGGTCGGTCCCGGCGCCGAGGCGTCGGCGGGCTGAACGCGCGAGGAGGCGGTGACCGCCCCCCGGGGGTCCCGGGGTGGTCACCGCCTCCTCGCACGCTCGCGGCGGGGGGGGGGGGGGGGGGGGGGGGCCGGCGCGGGGGGGGGGAGGGTGTGGGGGGGGGTGGGGGCGGCGGGCCGCGGGGGGGGGGGGGCGGGGGGGGGGGGGGGGGGGGGGGG